>CALGUT010000378.1 GCA_937920335.1 uncultured Opitutales bacterium | reverse complement strand
TCAAACAGTTCGGGAAATGTTGACTGCAATTGTAAGCTTCCCAGGGCATCAATTTTGGAGTGATAATGTCACAATACTGAATTCGAAGGCCCTTCCAACCCTACCAAGTTCTAAGAATCTTACGGATCACTACCTACTGGCGCTCGCAATCAAACATGAAAGTAAGTTCGCCACACTCGATCAAAGAATCGACCCTTCTACGATACCCGGTGGGGCCAATGCTTTAGTTCATATCGACTGACTACAAACACCCCCTTTCAGCCTAGCCCTAGTACTCTCGACCTAACTTATTGGCCTAGCGATTCTATGTGAATGAAAAGTCTCACAGTTTCTGTGAACGATGACAGCTACCAAAAGACCAGATCTCGAGGCTGTTAGACTCGTTAATCGCTACGACTAAAAAAACAGCGCTTGGTTAGGGTAAATTCAACCCCAATGCATCCGCAATCTCAGCCAGCGAAAAGGCCGTGGCGTTGCCATCATCATGTATGGCGTAGAGGGCACCTTTCGGGAAACGAAGGCTGCTAACAGGATCCAGCCAAATACCATCGGTGTTGGACGTGATCGTTCCTTTTATCGCGCCCACATATTCAAGGCTTTGGCGGTCGAAAAAGAGGTATTGATTCAAATCTATGCCTTGGTCGGTGAAAATCCAGTAACCGGTTTTTTCGCCCGTCTGCCAGAGAGCGATACCTTCGGGTTGGTTCTCAAAAATACCGCGGCCGATGACATCCCCCGTAAAATTCCCATCAGACGTGTAACGCTTTATGGCTTGGCCTTCAGCTGAAATTTCTTCGTCCCCGATCATGAGGTGGTTATAAGCGGGATCACCGTAAATACTTTCAACGATATTCAACACACCCTCACCACTCGTATCACCAAATGCTTTTGTCCAAGAGTACTCCAGACTATCAGCTTCGGTAAAGGTAATCTCATATACATGGACCCGTTTACCGAGCTCAGCAAGCGGTGGTTTCTCCTCAGTTAATGTCTCGTAGTTGTCCGTTACATACACCGTCACATGGTCCCAATCCTTCTGCCAAACATAAAGCCCGTAGGGGTTGATAAGATGATCCATTCCGAAGGAACCCAATTGAAAGAAATCGGGTAGCGATAGCACTTGCACCCGTTGATTATCGCGCTCGACGACGAATACTTTATCCCCCACGACACTTACGCCATTGGGACGATTGAACTGACCAAGCGCGGGGCCCTGTTGCCCCACCTGTTTAATGAACGCGCCATTAAAGGCATCATAAACGAGGAGGCAATGGGTGCCCTTGGCGGTTACGATGAGCCAATGCTCACCGTTGGGGCCATGATAAGTCGCCAACGAATCGACATTGTTAATTTCGTCACGCTGGGTGAAGAACCACTCGCTTACTTCAACCGGTCGAGCGTCTTGGGAAACCAAGGATACACAGCCCGTTGATAAGACCGAAACGATTAGGAAAAATATGGATTTCATTTTTTATTGAAAATAAGGAGGTCGCCCAACTACCAGAGGCGACCTCCTCCGATTTCTATTTAGATACCGAATTACCCCAATTGCTACCTAAAGGTTCCACTTCACACCGAAGTTCGCGGCCCAGGAGTACTCCTCGTATTGTCTCAGACGAGAAGACTCACCATAATACGCGCGCAACGGTTCGTCGTCTATATTCACAAATTCCGCAAAGATAGTGATATTATCGCTGATCGTGTAGGAAGTTGAAACGTCCCACTGGAAATGAGTATCGATAAATTCATCTTCGGACGGATCACCACCGATAACCTGCAAATACTCGCTACGATAAGTTCCAGCCACGCGTATGAAGAACCCTCGGAATTCGTAAGAAAGCGCGATCGTCCCGAGCAAATCTGAAGTACCCGGAAAATCCACCGTCAAATCACCATCGCGATCTGCAGTAGGACCCAAGTCAGCCTCGCTATCGATAAAGGTGAGGTTGGAGTAGATGCTCAAACCGTCAACCGCTTTGATTGGCTGAGAGTAAGCCAATTCGAGTCCAAAAATGTCAGCGGTATCCCCATTCAAAGGAGAAATAAAATCAACCTCTGAGCCGGGATCATCAGGATTTGGAACCTCCGTTTTGGACAAGAAGATGAAGTCATCGATTTTCTTGGCGAATCCGGAAACAGAAACCACACCTAGAGATGACAGGTAATACTCATAACTAAGATCTAAGTTCCACGCCTGGTAGGGATCGAGCTCAGGATTGCCCTGAATGATTTCCTCTCCATCGATCAAGTCGACCACGCGTCGGTTGGCAGAATCAGAAAACTTTGGACGGGCGAGAGATTTATTGATCGAAACACGAAACACCTGATTTTCATCGGGGGTATATTTTCCATGGATACCAGGAAGAATGTCAGTGTAGTCTTTCGAGGCAGTTTCAGAGAAGGAAGCATTTGGATCAAAATCCCCTTCCTCGTCGAAGATGGCTTCCAAGCCTGTGGAGTCGAATTCGGTATGCTCTATACGAACCCCCGCGGTCCAATCCCAATCACCGTTGGTCATGCCGCCCATAAAGTAAGCCGCTAAAATGTCTTCATTAGATTGATAGTCTTCCAGCATCGAATCTTCTTCGTTCAGCTCCATCGCAAATGCACTTCGGTTACTCTCAAAGAAGCTACGGAATTCCTTCGCATTGACACGGAGATAACCTAGCCCCGACGGATCATTGAAATAAGGATATCGCGGGCTGTATTCAGCAAAGTCTGACAAGTCGAAAGAGGGCTCGTCGTCATTTTCGTAAAGAGTCAGATCGGACTCTTTCTTTTTGCTGCGGTATTTGGCCCCAGCCTTTATGAATCCGGGATTACCAGCGATCTCCATTTCTTTGCGGGCGTTGATCTGCACGGCAAACTCTTCCTCGCTCGTTTCATTGTCTTCAACGGACAGTCCATCAAAATCGAAACTAGATGGATCGAACGGATCGGCAGACCCTCCATCATAAGTAACGACCGGGCGACCCGTTTCCCTGAAATCGTAAGAAAAGTTTTGGCCTTCATCATCCGGTGTGCGAAATCCGGTATCCAAACGATTCGGTTCCGTTTCTTCAGCGTGAGAAAAAGATCCCTGGAAATCAATGTCCCAATCACCACGTGTAATCTCCCCGCCAGCAGAAATGGAATACAGGTTTTGCTCTTCGTAACGATCCTTGGAATCACGGTCCGTTTCTACAATATTCAGTACCGAAGCCGTCCGATCTCCGACAGAAACGATTTCGTATTCGTCCAACTCGTCGTTGTCGAATTTAATCTCTGTTCGGTAACGGAATTCCTGATCAGAAAATTCGTTGTAGATACCACGGATATAGAAGTAACTATCATCATCGGGCTTAAACTCCAATCCAGAGGAGATCCCTAGACGTTCACGGGTAATGACATACTCGCGGAACTCGATTTCAGGGGCGAAGTAACCCCCAGCTTCTTCGTCCCAAGGACCATCCACTTCGTTGTTATCGGAGCCAAAGTCTCTTTCCTGGTAACTGACGGAGGTGATCCAACCAACCGTTCCATCGTTAAACACATCGCCGTAAGTCAGGTTAATTTTTCCAGAATAATCGTCTACGAGATCACTGTATTGCGCCTGAATAGTTCCCTGGAGAACCCGTTCTCCGAAATCGAAAGCACTTTTGGTCTTGATGTTCACATTACCACCGATGGTATCGCCGTCCATGTCTGGTGTGACGGCTTTGGTAACCTCGAGCGTATCTAAAATATCAGACGGAATCACATCGAGAGCCACACGACGTGTACTCGATTCGGGAGACGGAACCGCTACTCCATCAATCGATACATTGCTAAGATCCGGATCGATTCCACGGACGATAACATAGCGCCCTTCACCTTGATCGAGTTCGACAGATACGCCTGGAAGACGACCGAGAATCTCAGCCGCATTCTGGTCGGGGAATCGACCAAAGGCATCAGAAGCCACAACACTTTTCAAAGTGGCAGATGTTTTCTGTAAATTGATCGCACGAGATTGTCCAATGAGGCTTCCGAATACCTGCAGTTCATCGAGGTTGAACGTTTGTTGCGCCATATCCAGATCCACTATGCTGCGTTCACCCAAAGCGACTGAAACGGGTTTCGATACCGGATTCAAACCCACATAGGTAAACTGCACCATTTGGGCACCGGTCGGAACATTCCGGAGGGCAAACTCACCCGCCCCATCGGTGTGCGTTTTGAGCGAAGTACCATCGATCGATACGACGACACCCTCCAAATTAAGGTTTGTAGAGCTGTCCGACACTTTTCCCGCAACAGTCCCGACGAACTGGGCAGAAAGTGACGAAGTCAGTGTTAACAAACTAACAATAAGACTCGCGGTTAATGTGCCACCAAGATTCAGTTTCATAAATTTCAAAGGGTTCATTAAAGCCCCCTAGAACCTATCGAATTGGGTAAGTGTCAATCAGACTTGAAGTGCGTAACACCCTTATCACGAGGCTGTAACCTAGACGTAATACTGTAACCTAACCGCCACGCATTCTAGGTGTTTTACCTAGGCACTAAGCCTTACAGATCTGTGTGCTAGCGGCTCAAGCAACGCACCATCATCTCGCGCATCGCTTCGGGTTGTTCGGTCGGACGACTAAGGATTTCTTTGAATCCTCGCAGAAACTCTTTCTGAAAATCCACCAAATGCTTCAAGGACAACTTGTTAAGTGGAGCAGCGAGGCGACCCAGGTACCAAGGGTTCTGCGTAAATACGTTGAATGATGATTTCCCAGTCTCGCCGGCAAAGGCACCGGCATGAATCTGCGCCGCTCGTTCGAGGCTACTCTTTTCAAGACCACGTGGGCCCAGCCGAATCTGACCGCTCATCGTCAGCGCCTTCATTTGGATCATGAGGCGATTGCGATTCTGCAGGCTGGAAAGCAGCGGGCGGGAGTCTTTCGCGATAAAGAAATAACGACGCAGCGAGTCCAACGTCCACTCGAGATTGAGTGAGTAAAACGCCTCAACCGGTTCGAAGAAATCACCTTCTCCAAAGTTGGGAACAAGCGAGTTCAAAAGTTCTTCCGTGACGGATTCCCCTGAGTCGCCGATGTAAGTTGCCAGTTTGCGCACCTCTTCCATCGCAAGCCGTGCATTGCCATTGAGTTTGCCCAATAGAATTGTGACGAGGTTGAAGGGTATTTCGATTCCCATGGCCAAGGCTTCTTTCTGAACAAGCTCACGGAGGTGAGCTTCCTGCTCGGCCGGTTTTCCAGAATCGGCCAGGGTATAGTTGGAATTTTTCTCGCACCATTTGAGAAACGCGCGGCGACGATCGACCGGCGAGGCAGACATCAACACGGTTACTGACGCGGGATCCAGACTTCCCAAAAGTTCCTTCAGCCGCTCGACTTGATGGAGGGTTCCTTCGGCTCGACCCGTAACAGAGTCAGCCAAGAAAGTGATGTCTTTAAACCAAACCACCTTTTTGTCGCCAAACAGCGACAACGTCTGAACCGCTGAGCTGAAACGGTTTACTGCGTCCTCAACTTCAGAAACGTTTCCAGCCGCCCCATTAACCACTTCGAGGCCAAATTCTGGATCCGCCACATCCTTGCTCAAATCTTCAAACGTGGTCTTCGCCTCTCGGGAAACCCAAAAGTCGTCGGTGCCACAAATGAAACTGAAGGAGCGATCGGCCATGGAAACTATTTAAGGAGTTGCCGTCTCAGAATGTCGAGCGCGACATTCACCGTGCGTTCGCGAACGATTCCTCGATTACCACGCAAGTCGAGTTGTTTAGCGAATGCCACTCCGGGTCCAGCAATTCCAACGAACACCATGCCAACTGGCTTTTCCGGGGTTCCTCCCCCAGGACCTGCGACGCCGGTGGTCGAAATAGCCCAGGTGCTATGCAATTTTTCACGCGCACCCTCAGCCATAGCGACGGCTACTTGTTCGCTGACCGCACCATAAGCCTCGAGCAGCTCAGATGGGACTCCCAGCAGTTCAGACTTCGCCTGATTAGTGTAGGTTATGATTCCCCCTTGAAATACGTCGGACGAACCGGCGATTGCCGTAAACGCTGCACCGACCATTCCTCCCGTGCAGGACTCAGCGACCGCAACGGTTTGGCCGGCGTCGCGCAATTGATCCAGCACCACCGGCGTTATGCCGCGAATTCCATGCGTTAGAAAATGATGATCGAGTTTTTCAATACACTGGGCGGCTAATTCCTGAACGTCGGCCAATGACGTTTCTCCAGAGATAGACGATAAGCGCACATCTACGGTTCCATAGTGAGCGCAAAAAGCTACGTTGATATCCTTATGGGGATTGAGGATCGGATCCAATTCCAACTCCAGAGAAGATTCCCCAATGCCGGACGTCTGGAAGCTGATGATCTGAGCGATATCCACGAGACGACCTTCTGCACTCAGACGCGGAAGAATCTGATTCTCGAACATCGGATTTAGTTCACGCGGTGGACCTGGCAGCATGATGAGTAGCTTTCCATCCTTTTCGAGCCACAAGCCTGGCGCCGTTCCCTGGGCGTTCATAATGATGTCTGCTCCAGCCGGGTAGAACGCCTGCTTCTTGTTGTTTACACCCATCGTGCTGTTAAAGGAGCGAAAGCGTTCACGGATCGCATCTTCGACTTCCTGGCTGTAAAGGAGTTCGAGTCCAAGTACTTCGGCTATGATGTCACGCGTCCTATCGTCGGAGGTTGGCCCTAACCCACCGGTGGTAATAACGATTTCCGACTCCCGCCAGGCGAGCTCAAAGTTCCTCCGGATTTCACCGGCCTCATCACGACAAACGATATTCCGGTTGGGTGCCGCTCCGCGAAATGCCAGCTGTTCTCCCAAATAAGTAAGGTGCCCATTGCGTGTGAGACCAAGTAAAAGTTCATCACCGATGGTGATCAGATCAATGATAGGAGCCGTATTCAAAGGTGGGTCTGTTCTTGTAAACTTTGGAATTTGAGAAAGGTTTAGACGAAACGTTATTCCTTCATGCCCGCACCCGACCAGTCAAAGTTAAAGGAGATGGTAAGAAAACTACCGCACGGGCCGGGCGTGTACTTGATGAAAGATCAGTTGGGCAGCGTGATCTACGTGGGAAAAGCCAAAGACTTGAAAAAACGGGTGTCGACCTATTTTCAGCCTTCAAGAAAGCAAATATCGCATCCCAAGATTCGAAGCTTGGTCACCATGATCCACGACTTCGACATCATAGAAGTGAAGTCTGAGACCGAAGCCCTTCTGCTCGAAGGAAAGTTGATCAAGCAATGGAAGCCTAAGTACAACACCGACTTCGTCGATGATAAGCGCTTTCTGCTCATACGGCTCGATGTGCAGGGAAAATTTCCCAAATTCCAACTCGTCCGCAATCAACGGGACGATACCTCCCGCTACTTCGGCCCGTTTGCCTTTTCCGGACTGCTGCGCCGCACGCTATCGGAAATGCGCTTGAAATTTGGAATCTTACTCAACGACACGACCCCGAAAAAGCAGGACGATGGCACCTATCAACTCTACGACGACGTGCGGGCGGAGATCTACGGTCACTCCAACTACGTCACTCCCGAGAGCTACGCCAAGCGAGTCGAAGAAGCCTGTAAGTTTCTCGAGGGCAAAGCCAAGGTCTGGCTCAGCGAATTGAAGGAAGCGATGCAAAAGGCCGCTGAAGCCCAGAACTACGAGCGAGCGGCTGAATTGAGGGATGTGGTTTCTGCGTTGGAAAAAACTATCACCAAAGACCGGCGTTTCAAGCGGACCCCCACGATGATCTCTGACGCCGGGCACGGGGTAAAACAGCTCAAGAAGGTCCTCGAGCTCCCCCGCCTACCACGAAAGATGGAATGTTTCGATATATCGCATATCTCTGGCACCTTCGTAGTCGCATCGATGGTACACTTCATCGATGGCAAGCCCGCTTCCAATCAGTATCGAAGATTTAAAATCAAAAGCTTTGTCGGCAATGACGACTTTCGCGCGATGGAAGAAGTAGTCGGTCGTCGTTACCGCCGGCTCCATGAAGAAGGGAAGCCCTTTCCCGATTTGGTGGTAATTGATGGCGGAACGGGACAGGTTGGAGCTGCCATCAAAGCGTTTATGATCCTCGGCATCGATCCCCCTCCGTTGATCGGTTTGGCTAAGAAACGAGAGACCATCATATTTCCAGACGAGCGTAAGCAGATGAACCTGATGCCTCAATCACCGGGCTTAAAATTGCTGCAGCGGATTCGCGACGAAGCCCACCGATTTGCGAATACCTTCAATGCGGACTTGAGGTCCAAAAAGATCCGCGAGTCGATCCTCGACGATTTCCAAGGACTGGGGAAAGTGAGACGGATTGAACTCATGGCCCACTTCAAGAGTTTGGAAAAGCTTAGGAAAGCATCCGTAAAAGAGATTCAGGCCGTAGAGGGTTTCGGCCCCAAACTATCCAAGCAACTCTGGGATTTCCTCCAGGAATCATTCACGGTCGCACGCAGAGAAGCGGAGTAGCAGATTCGCGGACCACCAAAGCAACGAACGAGTTTACGGTTAACCAAATTGAATAGCTCAAAGATTGCTCTACCTAACGGAAACGTACACGCTGATTTGTTTTTAACTGAACTCAGCCAGATCTGCACTCTAAACAGTCGGCCGAGGTTTGTGGAATGCCTATACGAAAACGAGGAAAGCTAGCCAAACGGGCGCGTGTTGCCAGCCAAGGGATTAAGGACGCTTTTAAGAGCAATGCGCTGCAGTTCTTTCCGATCAGGCACGAGCTACGGAACTACAATAAGGAGAAAGGTCTTGGCGACCTACGGGCCGGTTTCAATGTAGCGCTGCTCGCATTTCCTCAAGGAATGGCTTACGCGTTAATCGGTGGATTACCGGTCCAATATGGCATCTACTGCGCTGCCATCGCTTGTATCTTCGGACCCTTATTTTCGGGCAGTCGATTTATCGCTCTAGGCCCAACCAACGCCACCTCAGTCATGCTCATGAGCACGATCGGCGGGATGGCTCTGGTATCCGATAAATTGGCCGCGATGCCCACTCTGTTACTCCTAGTGTCCCTCTTTCTCATAATGGGTGCCCTGCTCGGCGTCGCTAACTTGATTCAGTACATCTCACGAAGTGTGGTGACTGGCTATATTACAGCGGCGGCGGTCCTGATCATTGCCAATCAGATGGACAGTGTGATGGGTTTTGAAATTCAGGGAGCGAGTACGTTTATAAGCGTTTTGGATAGGACTTTCAGCTCACTTGACCAGATCCATTGGCCCTCCCTCACCCTCGGCGGAATTACCTTCGTAGCTTACTTCATTTTGATAAAAAAGCTACCCATCCTTCCAAACGTAGCCATCACCTTGGTCACCATTTCGGTGACTGGGTATTTCTTCAATCAATACGGGCATAACTTAGTAATGCTTGATCAAGTACCTCTGGGCGTCTTGCCAGTGAGCTTGCCGATTCCCCAATTTGCGCTGATTGGCCAACTGGCACCTGGAGCCCTCGCCATCGCATTTCTCGCGATCCTGGAAGGATCTTCGATCGGCAAGTCCTTGGCTGCTCGAGCCGGGGGTCGGATAAATAGTAACCAGGAAATGCTGGGTATGGGAGCGGCAAACCTGGCAAGTGCCTTCGTCTCTGGCATGCCGGCATCGGGGTCCCTCACCCGCTCGGTGTTAAACTATACCAGCGGAAGTAGAACCGCTCTATCCCATATTATAAGTGGAATATTCTGCCTCATTGGAGTCTTAACACTCGGTCCGCTAATCGGATATATCCCAAGGGCTGCTCTTGCCGTTGTCGTTATAGGCGTAGGTATATCCCTGATAAACCGACACCAGATCCGCATCGTATCCAAATCTACTAATACCGATGCTCTGGTCTTCTTCGTAACTCTCATCGCCGGGTTGCTGTTTAAACTGGATTTTGCGATCTATTTGGGAACCGGTCTCTCAATCGTACTATTTTTGCGCAAAGTAAGCACACCGGAACTCGTAGAATACACATTCAACGATGCTGGCCATTTGACAGAGTTGAACCCAAAAAATAGCAGAGCAGATGAACACATTTCTATCGTGCATGTAGAAGGCGAATTGTTCTTCGGCGCTGCTGAACTGTTTCGCGACCAAATTCGAATCGTCAGTGAAGACCCGCAATTAAAAGTCATAATCCTAAAGATGAGGAATGCCCATCACCTCGATGCCACCACCATGATGGCCTTGGAAGAGTTGATCCTCTATATCAGGGAGCGCGGCAGGAGACTCATCGTAAGCGGTGCCCGAAAGGACGTTTATAAAGTGTTCCGCGACTCAGGTATTCTGTCAGTCGTCGGACGAAAGAACTTCTTCATGGACCATGCCTCCAACCCGAATCTATCTACAGCGAAGGCCCTGAAGCGCGCGCAGGAAATTATCGGAAAGAAATCTGCAGAAATCAGAATCTACGTAGATCCGACTAAGAGTTAACGCTGTGGAGTCAGAGCTCCGTATACTTATCT
>CALGUT010000377.1 GCA_937920335.1 uncultured Opitutales bacterium | reverse complement strand
TCCGACAGTCATTCCTCATATCGAGTTTAAGTGGAATGACTTCGCAGTCGTCAGCATCGGTTATACGCTGAAGGATCCGCGGGTGGATCGCATCGGGTTTGATCATGGAGAGAACCTGGTTCGGCTATTCCATGATCTGGAAGAGAGGAAGTATCGACGCGTGGGTCTTGCGCTGAGATCGGACTTCGATGATCGAGTAACCCACTTACCGACATCCAGCTATCTCGGCCATCAATTCGATCAGGCCTTGAGCGAATCACTCCCGATCTATATGGAGGAAAAAAACTGGAATAAGACCTCCTTTTTCAAGTGGTTTTCTAAGAATAAGCCAGATTGTATCATCACGATAGGAAACGAAGTCGGCCATTGGCTCCGAAGTAAGAATCTTCGGATTCCCGAAGACATCGGTGTGTTTTCAATCTGGGGCGGACTCATAGAGCAGACCGTGAAGTATAGTCATTATAACGTCAGCCTCGAGATGTTAGCTAGAGCAGCGATCGATGTTATATCTGACCGATTAAACTCAAATACCAGAGGCATTCCAGTCCTTCGGCGAAGCATCCTTATTTCGAGTGAACTGGTCGATCTGAATAGTGTGCGCCCAATTGCCGGGTAAGGTTGCGGACATCTTCATTTCAACTTGTCCAAACACTTTGAGCTAGCGAGGATCTTGTGAATGCTAAATACCTTGCACGCCGGTTTCTGACGAAGCTTGTGACGGAAAGGATCAATTAACCTATGGGAGCTAAACCAAACATCGTATTCGTATTTGCAGATCAATTCAGGCGACAGGCAACTGGATTTGGTGGAGAGACAAATATTGAAACGCCTCACATGGATCGCCTTGCGAGCGAAAGTGTTGATTTCGAAAATGCGATCTCTGGAACCCCTGTGTGTTGTCCGGCGCGGGCCTCCCTCTTGACAGGACAATACCCGCACCATCACGGCGTCATTATCAATGATGTTTCATTGAATCCCGATGCAGAGACTATGGGTAAGCTGTTTTCTAAAGCTGGCTATGCCACGGGATACATCGGGAAATGGCATGTAAATGCCAACGGTCGCAGTTCCCCTATTCCCGTAGATCGACAGCACGGATTTCATTACTGGAAAGCGTTGGAGTGTAGCCACGATTACAATAATTCTCATTACTACGAAGGATCTAGCGAAGAGCTGAAAACCTGGGATGGATACGACGCGATCGCACAAACCGACGACGCTATAAATTTCATAAAATCACGGGACAACGATAAGCCGTTTTTGCTAACGGTTTCTTGGGGACCTCCACACGACCCTTACGAGACTGCCCCGCAACGTTACCTCGATCGTGTCAACGAAGACACAATCGAATTACGAGAAAACGTGCCTGCCGAAAAAGCAGCAGAGGCCAGGTCACTTCTGAAGGGATACTACGCGCATATCCTGGCACTCGACGATTGTCTCGACGCGCTTATGATTACCCTGGAAGACCGAGGACTGGCCGATAATACTATTCTTGTTTTCTGGTCAGACCATGGAGACATGCTCTTGTCCCACGCAGAACTCTTTAAGCAACGTCCATGGGAAGAGTCGATTCGAGTTCCGCTTCTCTTGCGTTATCCCAGACGCTTTGGTCGAACGGGAATTCAACTCCCTTCTTTTATCAATACTCCGGACATTTTGCCTACCCTACTCGGCCTCTGTGATCTCGAGATTCCCGAGAGCATCGACGGAACTGATTATTCGGACCACATCTCGGCCTTTGTTGAAACCTCCCGATCAACTGAAGGAGAAACTGAGAAGGTTCAGCCGCCTGCCTCATCAGCACTACTAGCCTGCCATTCTCCGTTCGGTCAATTTACACGTAGCGTTGGAGGACGTGAATACCGAGGGCTTCGCACGGAACGCTTCACTTATGTTCGGGACTTGAATGGCCCATGGCTTTTGTACGACAACGAGTCTGATCCTTATCAATTAAAAAACCTGGTTAACGAACCCTCCAATCGCGGATTAATAGAGGAGTTGGATAGCGATTTATCCAAGAAGCTGAAACTGCACGGAGATAATCTAGTACCAGGAGTCGAGTTGCTGAAAACATTTGGTTACGCCGAGGATGTCGACGAAACCGGGACCATGCCATTCTTCGACGAGTGGAACCCACTCTGACTTTTTAGCGTATGGAAATTATTGATACTCCTGACAAACCTGAAGGTCGGGTGACTCTGCTACAGAAATTCGCCTACGGATTTGGTGCGTCTGCGGACATGATCGGCTTCCACGGACCTACCGCTCTGATCATGCCGGTTTATACCCTGGCTCTTGGCGTCAACCCGGCACTGGTTAGTATTGCGATTGGTATTACTCGTATTTGGGACGCCTTTCTGGACCCATTGATGGGCTCGATCTCAGATAGGACGCGATCCCGATTCGGCAGACGTCGACCCTACATCTTTTCTGGCGCAATACTAGGAGGCCTCACGTTTGCACTGATGTGGCAGATACCTCTGGGATGGAGTGGAACCGCCTACTTCGCATTCCTGACCGGTTTCCTGCTACTGTTCTACACCGCATTCACGGTTTTCACCGTCCCCTACCATGCCATTGGGTACGAAATGACACCGAACTATCATGAGCGGACGAGTGTGATGTCCTATCGAATGTTTTTTAATATGATAGGCAATATTTGCGCCGGATGGCTATTGGCAGGGACCCAACATAATATATTCGACAGCACGCTTCAGGGAGCGCGATTTATCGGACCGCTTACAGGAGTGGTGTTCATACTCTTCGGTATCGCTCCTGTATTCTTTATCAAAGAACGGGCGGCGGTACAATCAGCCTCCGTCAAAAAGCAACTTCCCGTCTTTCGTTCATTGCTGACCACCTTAAAAGACAAATCTTTCAGACTTCTGTTGGGGTTTACCGTGCTGATGCTATCGGGGTGGACTTTCTCCACCTCCATCATCCTCTTCATTAATGTCTCCTACGTATTTCCAGGAGATTTGAAAGCGTCCTCTATCCTGGTAGGCTCGATGGGGTTAGTGCAAAC
>CALGUT010000376.1 GCA_937920335.1 uncultured Opitutales bacterium | reverse complement strand
GGCGTGTTTTCCAACCGTCACTTTCTCGAAATTAAGAATGAAGCATTCTTCTCCAATCCAGCAGTGATCACCCAGCTCCAGTTTCCATGGCAAGTGGATGTTGACTCTCGGCTTAATGACTACGCCGACTCCGACTTGTGCGCCAAATAGTTTTAGAATCCCGTGCTTGATCCGTTGAGGCCAAGGAAACGAAGTTAAAAAGAAAACCATTTTGCACAGATACCAAAGTAGCTCCGTTAGTTTGCTTCTTCCTCTGTCTAAGCCTACGGAGGCGTCGAATTGGTCAAGACGCATCCGGGTCTCAGGGGAATTATCTTCGTTGTTCGTCGGTTGCATCTGTAATGGTTGTAGCGATTGATCTCCAGGTGTATTGTTTTTCAACCAGTTGTCTCCCGTTTTTGCCCATTGCTTTCAGGTCTGAGTCGGATGATTGAAGAGCTTTACCTAGGGTATCAGCAATTTCTGTTCTGTCAGCCTCGCAGATCCAACCGGCATCTGCGGTTGCGAGCTCAGGAAAGTTACAGCCGGATGTTCCAAGGACGGGAATGCTGCACGCCATGGCCTCCAATATGGCGACTGAAAAGCCTTCAGAGTAGGATGGAAGGATAAAGAGCTCGCTGGATTTCAACCATGCTAGCTTGGTGTCTCCGGTTACGGTTCCTACAAACTTAACTGATTCTTCTATATTTAATTGTTTCGCAAGCTGTTCCAACTCACCTCGGTGTCCGCCTTCGTCTGGCCCAGCAACTACGATTTCCCAGTCTTTGTATTTTGCCGCCATATCAGGCCATACCTCGAGTAATAGTTTTAGGCCTTTTTTGGGATGAATTCGGGCTAGGAACAAGATTCGGTTCTTCGTTTTCTTCGGTATGATTCCTTCGTCAACGGGTCTATCGTATTCTTCAAGGTGAATTCCGTTCGCAGCGACAACGATGGGGGCGGTAATCCCACATGCTCTTATTTGATCGGCCTCCTTGAGAGTTAGCGCACGCCAGAGCTGAGAGTATTGGAAGTTTTTTGACTCGAATAGAAAGTGGGCTATTTTCTTGGGGATTCGCGATCTGCTCAATATCCATGGTTCGAGGAATCCGTGGGGGTGATAGACGAGCATTTTCTTGTGCTTTATCGCTTTGGATCCAATGGCCCAATTTAAGTAAACATAGAATCCATGACCGTGAACCACATCATAGGTCTTTGCCCACCCTTCGGCCTGGACTCCAATCTCTTTTGAGTAGAAGCATTTGCTTGGGCCAGTTCTCTTACTTATAAACGATTGAGGAATCTGATTGTTAGGGCTCCCTTCGTTGGTACTGACCATTAAACTTTCCGTTCCTTTATCTAGAAACGACTTGTGCAGGTCCACCGCTGCCTTACCGAGACCGCCGCCTTGAAGTGCTTCAATGGATTGAGTAAAGTGTAGGTGTTTCATCACTACTTTTGCGTAGATAGTATGGCCTTGATCGCATTATTACCGAAATTCTCACAGTCGAAGCGTTTTGCCATCTCATACGTTGATTGTTCGGTCTCGGGTGAGTCTAAAGATCCGGATCCCAACTTGTTGAGCCCTATGACTAGAGACTCGGTATCTGTTGGGTCGATTTTATAGCCTGTAACACCTTCAATAACTAAGTCATCGGCGCAGCCAGCATTCTTTGCGACGAGGACTGGCGTACCGCATGCCAATGCTTCGTTGACCACGAGCCCCCATTCTTCCCATAGGCTAGGCATCGTGAATGCGGTAGCTAGCGTAAAGAAAGTAGGGTTGTCCTCGATTTGGCGAAATCCGTAGAAATGCACTCCTTTTCGAGTTTCATCGACTTGGATCGGTGGCGACTGCTCCTTTGTGTGGTCGTAAAGTGGGAGTCCCTTTTCCTGAACGTGAACTCGTAATCCTTCTTCATCTGGACCTGATCCGACAAAAACTAACTGAGTAGCAATTCCTGAACTGATGGCATCACATCGGGCATAGGCATCGACCAGTCTCGGAAGATTCTTTTTCACAACCATTCTGCTGAGACTGAGAAAGTATTTGGAGGGCAGGTTAAGTTCCTCTCTGCTCTGATCAGCGGTTGCTCTGACTTTTGCGGCGCGGACTGCAAAGTAGTTCACGTCAATTGCATCATAACCAGTAAAGATTTTGCCTTTTTCTAAACCGAGTGAGCTGAAGTGGCTTACATGAGGTTTTCCTCCTACGAAGGCGGCGTGAAAACGCTTCACGATTTGTCGTTTTATCCACCGCTTTAATCCAGTCGCCCGTTCTGTATCCGCGTGCGATTCATTCATCATGATGATCTTAGCACCCCTGATTCTGCAGATGAAATTGGCGAGTAAAGACCAATGCCAATAGGATGGGACGAGAGCGTAATCAACCTTTAGTCTCCATAGGTGAGGTATCAGTTGGGTTATACATTTCCACATAGGAAAGTCCATTTCGCGATCGCCGAAATCAAAGTGTGTGATGCCGTCTTCGTGCTCCGCTACCGCCCATTCATAGATGTTGCTCTTTTGGAATAACTCCAACCCGTAGGGGTCGATGCCATGTTTCTCGCAGGCTGATTTGAATCCCCGGTATCTCGAGTAATGATAAGGTCCCCAGTTTCCCCAGATGATTAGCGCCTTTTTCTTTGATTTATCGGTACTCATGTGTCTGTAGCAAATCCTTCCAGGGTGTCCATGTCTTCGTCTTCATAATCCATATTGGATGACTTAACGATCCATTGGTGAATAAACCACCAGGTCAATATAGGTAGTTGTGTAAAGAGCATAAACTTAGCCATAGATACGATACCACCGTCTCTGAATAATTGAAGCAGAACTGAGTTGGTAATCATAAAGATTGTTACTTTGAATATATTCCCGTGGTTCTTAATGAACCAGCCATAAAAGAGGCCTAGGCCTGCACCGGCGATACTGATATTGAGGATGACTCCTATCCATCCGCCACTCATCCACCCATCGCCAATAATGGATACGGTCAGACCAATAAAGTTTCCATAGTCATTGAGGTCAAAATATTGGATCGGGGCTCCTATGGGTTTATTCTTCCAGAGTTTTCTAGGGATGGGTTCTGTGAATAGTTGTAGGTGCTGTGTTCCGAAAGTAAATGTGTGTGTTTCCTTCGGTACCTTATCTAGTATGTAGGCAAGGTATTCGTAGTTAGCGAAGTCCAGTGTGTCCCATTGGTTTCGAAAGGCGAACTGCTTGTCTCTTACCGAATCGACTTGTACGACGTTAGATTGAGCGAAATCGAACCCCTCTATTAGGTTTCGAAAATACATGCGATTTTGGCTTAGCTGTATAAAGAAAAAGAATATAAACGGGATAGGGATAAGCCACTTCAAAGACGGAAGATCTCTTCGGTTCATCCAGCAGTGATACATCATGACCGCAAGTATGGGCAAAATCATGGTCCATCGAGCCCAACCTTGATTGGCTCTGAAATATACGAAAGCTAGAAAAGGAATGAAAGACCACCATTTCCATTTGAAAAGAACGATGGAAAGAATGGTGATGGGAATTAGGACTTGCTGCACATCATTGGCGTATCCGCTACTTCCGGTCATGATATAGACTCCCCCGACTCTTTCCCCTGTCTGTTCGGCTCCGAAAATAGAATAGGCAGCCAGTGGAAGGAATAGGATCGACATGTATATAAAGGCCTTTCGCATCTCGGGCGTTATTTTGATCTCCTTAATGATCTCTTTTGAGCCCCGTTGGTTTGTAGCCAGGCAGAATGTCACGATAAAGAGGATCAATGATCCGGAGCTGATCCAAAGAGTGAGTCTCAACAGATCATCCGAGGGTGTTAAGCCCATGTAATTCCATACGAAATCGAAATCTCCGTATTTGATGAAGGTGGGGCGAATACAGAAAACGAGAGTATGGAAGGCTAGATAGATTGACGATGGGTGAAAAATAGTCAGTTGACCCCGAATCAACATGAATATGCTGACGGCTACTAAGACGGCCCATTGTATGAATATGTCGAAATCGGTCATAGGAAATTATGGCCGTTGGAATACGCAGGTTGTTTCGAAGAGTTTACTGTAGAGAGGAGCCATTAGTTGTAATGTAAGATACTCACGCACATCGCCTTTCGGTATGGTTTCCCAAGAAAATGAGTGTGTTTAATCCATATACTGTCTCTCGATAATCTTTCGATTCCAAGTGTGTGATCAAAGCATCCGGCTTGATGTATGAGTTTTTTACCAGAGATCATATTCGAACTGGGCCTCTCATAAGTGTATTGTCTACTCATAATCAGCTCTTTCTTGGGGGCAATTTTTCAAGGAATGAGGAGGGAGAGAATTCGTTCATCTTGCAGATAAGCTTAGCCAATTCGGGTTCGCCTTCGCGTGTTCCAGTATTTCTTGTAGAGTTTCTTCGATTGATGTTTTGGGCGACCAGTCCCAAAGTTCTTTGGCCTTTCGATTGTCGAGTATCATCCACGGAATGTCGAACGGCCTCATTTCCTCTTCGGATTCGACGTCATGAGCTCCGCAGTGTTCGCTGCACCAATCCGATAGCTGGGCTAGGGACATGCTTTGTTCTATCCCTCCACTATAGTTACAGATAGGTTGTACTTCTGTGCTCTTCGAATTTATCTGTTTCACAATCACTGGAACGATGTCCCTGGGGTGGAGGCAGTCTCTTACTTGATAACCATTTCCGCCGAAACCGATGTATTTTAGCGGTGCTTTTCTCAAGTAGGAGTTTATCCAAAATGAGAAAATTCCTTGGTCAGGGCGTCCAAACTGTCCGCTGCCAGCCAGGACTCCGCACCGATTGATCCAAACGGGAAAATCGTAGGTTGCGCCATATTCTTGAGCGAGAATCTCTGACGTAACTTTTGTCGCTCCGTAAATGGATATTGGCGGTTGAGTGCTATAGGTCTCAGAGACTCCAAGCTCGGATATCCCTTCGGGGAATTTCTGATCTGCGATTGGCGTGAACGCTTTATTCTGGGTTTCAACTTGGATCTGACTCAGACCGAGAATCGAATATACACGACTGGTGCTAAGGAGAATGAAGGACGCTTTGTGTTTCTTGCAGTACTCGAGCAAATTAATGGTACCATTCAGATTATGTTCAATCAACTGGCGACTACTGGTGTTTCCATCAATACCAGCGAGTACACTTGGGTTCGCCGCAGCATCGATAATGGAGTCGGCGACAGGAAGAGAGTCGACGTCGCTTGTACTCCTCAGGTCTGCGTGGATAATCGGGATACCCAAGTTCGCAAGTTTGATTCGGTTTTGTTCACTTCCTGGCCTCATAAAGCTATCAACTCCGATGACAGATAGCTCTGGGTTGGTTGCCTTTAGAACCTTTGCAATGGTGCTACCTACGAAACCAGCCGCGCCTGTTATGAGGACCTTCACTTCGATTGCCTGGCTTTCCAAGCCTCTGCGATTTGACCAATGGTGTCTTCTAGAGAAATAGTAATATCCCAGGCAGGGTAGTGGGCTCTCATTTTGGTGAGGTCACTGTAGTAGCAAATATGGTCGCCTATTCTGTTGTCGTCCAGATATACGAAATTCTGTTCCTTGCCTGAGAATCTGGATGCTATTTCAAATGCTTCTAAGATCGAACAAGAGTTATCTTTACCTCCTCCCAGATTATATACTTCGCCTATTCGTGGATTCTTATAGAATTCGAACATGAACCGAACAACATCTTCCGAGTGAATATTGTCTCTTACTTGCTTTCCTTTGTATCCAAATATCTTGTACTCGCGCCCTTCGAGGTTGCACTTGACTAGGTATGAAAGGAATCCGTGGAGTTCAACTCCCGTATGGTTGGGGCCAGTGAGGCATCCTCCCCTGAGGCAGCATGTGGGCATATCGAAATAGCGCCCATATTCCTGTACCATTATGTCTGCAGCGACCTTGGAGGCTCCAAAAAGCGAGTGTTTACAGTGATCTATCGAGTAAGTTTCTGGAATACCCTTTTCAAATGTTTTGTCATCATAATCCCATCGAGTTTCTTTTTCGATCAGTCGGATGTTGTTGGGACCGTCTCCATAGACCTTATTGGTCGACATATGAATAAACGGAACGCTGCAATCGACACGTCGATTGGCCTCCAATAGATTGAGAGTTCCTACTGCATTGGTATCGAAATCATCATATGGAATTGCTGCTGCGCGATCGTGACTCGGTTGCGCCGCAGTGTGGATAATCAGATTCGGTTTGACGGTTTCAACTAGCTTAAGGATGCCTTCGCGGTCTCTGATGTCGATTTCATGGTGGGTAAAGTGGGGAAGGTTGGTGACCAACCTTTCTTGATTCCATCGCGTATCACCTTGGGGCCCAAAGAAGTTTGCTCTTTGATTGTTATCCACTCCGTGCACGTCGAAACCGGCGTTATGGAAATAAGTACAAACCTCTGATCCGATTAATCCCGAAGAACCTGTTACCAATAGTTTTTTCATAAATGGATCTATTTCCTAATTAGGCAATGAGTTCGCGCTTCCTGTCACTCGCATGCCATGGGGTTTGTTTGAAGCGGATGGATAAATACATGGGATTTTCCCAGTGCAAAATTATATTGTCGTCTAGGATGCGACTTCTTGATGCTGTTCATCCATTTCCTCGAATAATTTGCATCTGATTTTCAGGTCATCGTACGAACCATGGTCTACAATAACTCCTTTATCCATAACGTAGATAGTATCACATTTCTTAACTGTTGAGAGTCGGTGTGCGACCATGATGATTGTGAGATCCATGGGAAGATGATCTATAGACTGCATTATAGATCTTTCGGTTTTGTTGTCTAAGGCACTAGTGGCTTCATCAAGGACCAGAACATCTGGCTTATGATAAAGCGCTCTTGCGAGTCCAATTCGTTGCTTTTGACCTCCGCTTAGCCTTATTCCTCTTTCACCTACGTTCGTATTGTATCCGTCATCAAGTTCGGTCTCTATAAACTCGCTGATTTCGGCGATCTGCGCGGCTTCCAAAAGATCTTCCTCGGGGATTTCCGAGTTGTACAGACCAAAAGCGATATTCTTACGGATGGTATCGTTGATTAAGTAAATTTCCTGTGGAACATAGCCAACCCGTTTTCTCCAAGTATACCAATCTGATTTTGCGAGTCTTTTATCATCGATAAAAATTTCTCCGGTTTGGGGAGTTAAAAGACCCATTATAAGATCAACGAGTGTCGATTTTCCTGACCCTGTAGATCCGATGAATGCCACCCGTTGGCCTTTCTCTATGGTTAAGTCTAGACCATTGAATAGGGGTTCGTCTGCTTTAGGGTATGAAAATCCGATATTTTTCAGGCTTATGCTCCTGTTGAACTGAATCTCGTTATTGCTTATGGCTTCTCGCTCTTCCTTGGATACATCGAATTTGAGCTCGGTTATATCTGAGTGAAGCGCCTCGAGGCCCCCGAGGTGGTACTTAATATCCGTCAGTGAGAAGTAGATTTGTTGGAGTGAGGGTAGTAAGCGGTATCCTGCTAATGCAAAAAGACTGAGCTTGGGTAGGTAAAGATTCAATCCGCCTTTTGTATCAATATAAAGTAGTACGACAACGATACCTCCGAACGTTATCGTTTCCAATAGTGCCCGAGGAGATTCCATGTAAAGTGGAGCCTTCGACTGGGTATTTGTGAACTCGTGAGACGCTTTTGAGAATTTTTCCAGAAAGAATCTTTCTTTCCCAAATACTTTCGTAGCCTTTATATTCTGTAGGATCTCTTCAGCAGCGATAAACCGATCAGATGCTTGACCTACGCGTCCTTTGCCGAGGTCAGCGACATTCTTTTTGAAGATGAAATATATGATAACGTAGGTCGATCCGAGACCCACCATTATGATCAGCGATATTCTGTAATCTGCTAACATGAGTAGCGTGAATAAGAACAGTGTCGTGAAAGCACTCGCTAACAGCATGGCGATTGGATTCAGGATGCCCACCGCTAGAGTTCCGATCTCGT
>CALGUT010000375.1 GCA_937920335.1 uncultured Opitutales bacterium | reverse complement strand
TGACTCGCTATGTCTACGAAACGTTCCCGGATGAAGAGACCGAAACCAAAGTGCCTTAAATCAAATTTTCTCCAAATATGCTGTATAAACTGACCCCAACTGAAGTTCTCAAACGTTTCCGCATTAGCCCCCATTTCCATACCATTCTCTCGCAAATTGATCACAAACAGAAGCGCCATGGCGCAACAAGAGAAGAGCACAATATGCACACCGAACGAGAGTGACATTGAGAGTAGACCACAGATAACGATAACGAACATACACAATAAGATAAGTTGCATGTCTTCTCGTTTCTTCCGGTAGGAAAGACTCCGCAGGAGTATAAGCAGTATATTCAGATTTATTAAAGCAGCGACGAACTCAGACCTTAGAAAGTCAATCACTAGGAATAAGACCAACAATACGTTGCTCAATTTCCAGAACCAAGGCGGAATCTTACCTGGAAGCTTCGGAAACATAAATACAGCAGAACACAATACTAGTGAAAACCCAGGTACTATATTCGAGGCGTTATCGAGCGACATAACCGAACTCAATGAGACCAATGCGAGAAAATTCCCGAGGAACCAAGCAATTGCAGCTACATCACTTCGATTAAGCCTGTCCTGCCTTTTGTAGGCCAACCAATGCATGCACACCTCCTGGGAATACGGGTTCAAATGAAATAACGTTCGCACGATGCGCTCCAATATCAGACGTGCGGTCGACGTGCTGAACCACAGACAGTTCATTCAAAAAGTCTTCAAGATCTGACACACAACGAATTATTAGCGGCTCACCTCCATTAATAATAGTCGAGCTAAGTTGATTGTGAGTGAATAGATCCTCAGCGAGCGAAGCCGCAAACCGACAAAGATGATTCAGATGATCTTCATCTTTCCAAGATCGATTAGAAGTATCGACCGCCAATATGTAACCAGGTTGCTTGTCTTCAGCCATCTCCCGAACCATAAGTCTTTGGCGCCGCGCAGTCGCTTTCCAGTTGATGCGTTTTCGCGGATCCCCCACTTGGTAGTTACGAATTCCGATCATATCTTCCCCGGATCCCTTACGCTTCAAAGTATTCCCTTGAAAATGAATCTGCGAACCACCTATCGGCGTGAAGGAATAGTCGATACGCTCCGGCCAAATATGAAAACTCACTTCTCTTTCTGCCGGCATCATTTTGGAAAGGAATCCGAACGGAAACTGCGAACCTATACTCTTTATCGATAGAACCTCGACTCCACGCTTATTCGGCACAAACGACCATTCCAAAGAAACAGTACGATCAGGATTCAATCGCCTCGCCAAAGGAAGCCGCCCCTTGATCCCGTTCATTTTAGCGACCATATCGAACCAGATCGAATAGGTGGTTAGAAATCGTTTCGAATTAGCTACTTCGACTCTTACGAAGGCCTTGCGGCTAACCCTGTAAGGAGACTGCTCAATCAGCCTCCAGCTAAGCTTCGAAAAGTTCAAAGCCGATAAAACTCCGCTCAAAACCAAACTAGCCAATAAAAACGAAACCGTGATAAAGAGAATGTTACTGGAGGTATTATAGGCAGCGACCCCGATGGCTAAACTAATAAAGATCAAAAAATAACCGGCCAAAGTCGGAATGGTCTTATGTCCCCTCGGCGGTACAATCATCCGGTAGATCTTGGACATCAAAGATCTTTGCTTCGGTCTCGGATTCCCGCTTTCGGCTGAGCCCAAAGACCTCGGGTCTGCCTGAACTTCGATCATATAGGTTGAGCTACAGAATCACAAATACTACGAAGAAGAGACGTAACTACACGGCGTTCTTCCAACGGATCTGACGTGCTCCGTTTTAATGCCAAACGATGTACAAAAACCGGTATGACCATCGAGAACACATCCTCGGGAATTACAAAATCGCGCCCGTAATATAAAGCACGGGCTTGCGATGCCGCCTTAAGCGCTAAGGCCCCACGAGGACTAATTCCATGACGGAACTCTGTTTCTGTGCGTGTTGCCCCTACAATCTTTACCAGATAATGTAGAACAGTATCTTCAACAAAGACTTCTTTAACATGACTCTGGCACGCCGTTACGTCCTCTGGAGTAAGCACCGCCTGCAACGAAAGCTTATCATAATTATTTTCCTTTGCTGACAAAATCTCCAACTCGCTCTCGAAGTCCGGATACCCCATATGCAGTCTCATGAAAAAGCGATCCATTTGAGAATCTGGCAACGGAAACGTTCCTTCATAATCGACAGGATTCTGTGTGGCTATTACCATAAATGGACTTCCTACATCATAAGTCTCTCCATCAGCAGACAGCTTACCCCTATCCATAACTTCCAACAGACTTGATTGGGTTTTCGGTGTCGTACGATTAATTTCATCCGCTAGGACGATATTAGAAAAAATAGGACCTTTCTTAAAAACAAACTCCCGAGTCCGGTCGTCATAGATGCTAATCCCTGTTACATCACTGGGTAGAAGATCACTCGTGAATTGAATTCTTGAGAATTCACAGTCCAAGGATTTAGCCATTGAATAGGCCAAGGTCGTTTTTCCAACTCCGGGGAGATCTTCTATCAAAAGATGACCACCTGCGAGAAAACAGATCACAACATTCTCAACGACGTCCTCCTTTCCCTTGATTACTCTGCTTATGTTATCCCTGAGCTCGGTCGATAGTTTTTGAACATCGCGAGCAGATAAATTGGTAGAAGAATGAGACATAGTAAGGATAGTATCAACGAAAGTAAGTCCAGCCTGTTTCCGCTGAAAGAAAAATCGCCGAACTCCCCCTAAAATTGAAAGGATCTTCGGAGCTCTAAAGCGTTTTCAGTAGGCTCCATGGCTTTAACAGATTTTTCAAAGTGGTTTCTACCTAGAAAAACACCACCATCAACTACTTAAGATCCGATCAACTCCCCACTAAACTAAGCGATTCCCCAACTAGGATTCACACTCAGTGTTCCTCCGTCATCCACCGTCCCTTTGGGATCCAAATAGGCTGCAAAGGCGATCATTCCAGCGTTGTCACCGGTTTGCTTAGCATCCGCAACCAAAAGCGGTAACGAATACTGCTGTGAAAGTCTCTCGAATGACTCCTGGAGCACCTTATTATTCGCTACACCACCCGACAGCCCGAGACTCTTGAATAGGTTCGTTCTAAGTAGCGCACGAGTTTTGAACCTAAGGGCATCCACTACCGCCTGCTGATAGCCCGCGCACAAATCACTCAAATCTCTTTCAAGTTCCTGATCTGACATTTTTTCCAGTCGGTAACGAAGACTGGTCTTCAAACCGGAAAAGCTAAATTTCATTTCAGACGACTGGACCATACCGCGCGGAAAATCGAATCGGTCTGCTCGCCCCCCTAACGCAAGTTTCTCGATGAGTGGCCCACCTGGATAAGACATCCCAAGAAGTTTCGCACCCTTATCAAGCGCTTCACCCGCTGCATCATCAACCGTCTCACCGAGCACTCGAACGTCCCGACCCTCTGTAATTTCTATTAACAGAGTATTTCCGCCTGAAACAATGAGCCCAAGGTGTGGCAAAAGGTCC
>CALGUT010000374.1 GCA_937920335.1 uncultured Opitutales bacterium | reverse complement strand
AGGGGTGCTGGATGAAGGAAGAAATGTATACAGGTCTTGATGCTGAATTTTACGACGAGCTCCTGGATGGTGAAATAGATGATTTACCATTCTGGCAGGACTTGGTGAAAGAGACGGGAGGCCGATCGCTGGAAGTCGGCTGCGGAACCGGTCGAATCCTAATTCCGTTGCTTGAGGAAGGGCTGGAAGTCGACGGTATGGACATCTCCGAGCATATGATCTCGTTGTTGCGCGAGAAGACGTCGAATCTTGGTGTTGAGACGGATGTTCGTGTTCAAGCGATGGAGACGTTGGATATGGGACGACATTACTCGCTTATTTTTATCCCGGGGTTTTCATTGCAGATGGCCGAAGGTCGCGACGGGTTGTTGCAAACGTTGCAGGCCTGTAATCGGCATTTGGCTCCAGGAGGAACGTTGGCGGTGTCACTCTTTTTCCCATGGGAGGAAATGGAGGACGACGAACCTGGAGATTGGCGTTTGCGGAAAAAGCTAAAGCGTCCTGATGGGTCTCGGCTGGAGTGTTTCCAATCAACAACCATTGACTTGGAGAAACAGCAGCTGGAGTTAAAGAGCCGATATACGTTGCGCGGAAAATCGAAAGAGCTGCTAAAAGAGGAGAATCACAACATCAAGCTGCTCTGGTTTTATCCCCACGAGTTTCACTTGCTACTCGAGGAGGCAGGCTTTGAAGTGATCGACACGTTTTCCGAATACACTGATGAGCCCATGGACGAATTTACACCACACGCTGTTTTCATCGCAGAGAAATCTGGGGGGTGATCACTCATGATTGAACTTGAGAGCGTTTCACTTCGGTATGGCCCGAAGGTAATTTTCAATGAGATCGGAGTCGTTATCAACGCGCGGGATCGCATCGGTTTGGTGGGCTCCAATGGAGCCGGAAAGACGACGCTTATCAAATCTCTGCTGGGGACGACTGAAGTTGATTCCGGGCGCATCGAAATGGCGAAACTCGTCAGCCTTGGGTATTTGCCTCAAGATGGAGTTTCGATCTCAGGTCTTCCTTTGCGCCAGGAGGTAGAGGAAGCGTTTGAATCGGTGATCGAATTGCGCGGCCATCTTGATGACGCGAATACCAAGTTGGATCAACTGTCGCCCGAATCAGAAGCCTATCACGACTTGCTGGAACTGATGGGTGGTTGGGAACACGAGCTGGATATGCACGAGGCTCACAAAGTAAAGAGCAAGGTCGAGTCGGTATTGCTGGGGTTGGGCTTTCAAATGTCAGATATGGCGCGGTCCACTGACGAATTCAGCGGCGGCTGGAAAATGCGAATCGCACTGGCGAAGCTATTGCTAAAACAGCCGTCCCTATTACTCTTGGATGAGCCAACGAATCACTTGGATATAGAGTCTCTCCAATGGTTGGAGAATTATCTGAAATCGTATGAAGGAGCTTTACTGATCGTATCTCATGACCGTGCCTTTCTCGACACGCTTTGTAACAAGGTATTTGCACTCTCCATGGGGCGCCTCGATGTCTATGCAGGAAACTATTCTTACTTCGAAAGCGAGAGCAGTGTGCGGATGGAGCTGCTGGAAAAAGCCTACAATAACCAGCAGCGTAAGCTAGATAAGACCGAGCGATTTATTGAGCGATTTCGTTATAAAAGCTCGAAAGCGAAACAAGTTCAGAGCCGGGTTAAGGCACTTGAGAAGGTAGATCGCATCGAGATTGAGGACACGGAGAAGCAGATCAATTTTTCGTTTTTACCGCCACCTAGATCTGGACAAAAAGTATTGGAGGTTTCTGGCCTGCATAAGAGTTATGAAGATTTGAAAGTGCTTTCAGGAATCGATTTCTCTCTCGAGCGGGAAGATCGTGTTGCTGTGGTTGGAGTCAACGGGGCGGGTAAATCTACTTTGGTGAGGATCATCGCCGGAGAGGAACCTTACCAAGCCGGAGAGTTCGAGTTAGGGCACAAAGTGGTTCCTGCTTATTTTGCGCAGCACCAGGCGGATATTTTGGACGAAGATGACACGGCGTTGAGTGTGGTTGAGCGTGCATCCCCATCTGGAGAAGTGGGTAGGGCGAGATCGATCTTGGGATCGTTTTTATTCGAGGGTGACGATGTGTTCAAAAAAGTGGGGGTTCTATCGGGAGGTGAGCGAAATCGACTCGCTCTGGCCAAGATCCTCCTGGCTCGATCTAATTTCCTGATTCTCGACGAGCCGACCAATCACCTGGACATGGCTTCTAAAGATCGTCTTCAGGCCGCACTGGCTGACTATTCGGGAACGATGCTCATCGTATCGCACGATCGGGATTTTCTGGAACCGTTAGTAACAAAAGTTTTGGAGGTATCTCATAACTCGATTCGATGGTATTACGGAAGTTTGAGTCATTACCTGCAAAAGAAAGAGGAAGAGGCGTTGGCGCAGAGTGCGGTGGTTTCATCTGCTGTCTCGTCGCAGGATTCCGGGATGAACTCAAAAGAGCGACGTCAGCACAACGCTCGTATACGTGAAAAACTGAAGCCTCAGAAGCAAGTTATCGAAAAGTGTGAGATGCAGATTGCTCGATTGGAGGATAGGGTGGCCCAGTTGGAGGAAAAGATGAAAGACCCTGAGTTTTTTAAATTAGGTGATGAGACACAGGCCGCGATGACCGAGTATGATTCTTCCAAGCGTAAGATTGAGCGTTTGATGGAGGATTGGGAAAAGGCCACTGACACCTTGGCTGAGCTCGAGCAGGATCTACGTTAGGCTTCGCAAATGGGATAAATAAGGTCTAAAGGTGGCGTGGTTGCTGGCAATTGGGGTAATAATTCTGATTGTGAAACCTGCTTGTATTTCTGTGGTCAATCCCCATTGTATCCATTTTTACCAAAATTCTGGTCTATGAAAGTTATCCAATTACTATCAATTTTCGCGTTTTGTGCCTCATTGACAACCCTGGCACAGGCTCAACAAAAAACCGGTTTCGTCAGCACCGAAGCGATCATCGCTTTGCTGCCTGTCACTCAGAAAGCTAATGGAGAATTGGCTGAGATGCAGACCAAGTTCCTCGAGCAAGGGCAACTGATGCAGGATGAAATGAAGGCAAAATATGATGCCTTGGTGGCCCAAAATGAGGCGGGAACGCTCTCAGACAACATGAAACAACTTGGGCAACAGGAAATGAGCCAGCTGCAACAAGATCTGAATGCTCACAGCCAGCAGTCCCAAGACGCATTGGTTAAACGTCGTACGGTTCTATTTAAGCCGATCTTGAATCAGGTGAACGAAACCATTGTTAAGGTATCGAAGGAGCAAGGCTATGATGTCGTGTTCGACATACAAGAAGCAGGTATTCTTTACGCCAAGAATGACTTCAATCTGACTAAAGCGGTATTGGTCGACCTTGGTGTGGATCCCGAGAAAATCCCGACTGGGGAAGAAAAATAGAGCGTTACCATAAATTTTTCACAGGGCGAATTGCTTAAAAGCATTCGGCCTGTTTTGTAGCTGAAGTTAATTCTTTTTGCGATGACCTTTCCTGAGCTAGTAGTGTTCGATCTTGATTTCACTTTGTGGGATTGTGGAGGGACGTGGTGCGATTGCCTCCGTCCACCATTCTTGAAGAAAGAAGGTCAGTTTTTTGATTCCGATGGTCGGCACCTGACGCTGTATTCCGATGTATTGGCGATTTTAGATGATGTAGATGACTTGGGTTTGCCGATGGCTTTGGCATCCCGGACAGAACGACCCGATTGGGCCCGTGAGCTGTTGAAGCTATTCGGGATCCAAGACCGGTTTCCTTATCAGGAAATTTATCCCGGTTCGAAGGTTAAGCACCTGAAGAAAATATCTGACTTAAGTCGAGTCCCTCTTGATAAGATGCTCTTCTTTGATGATGAGCATAGAAACCTGGCTGATCTCAGGCCTTACGGTGTTCGTTGTCAGCATGTCGCTTCTGGTATGAGCGAGGAGTTATTTAGTGAAGGGCTGGAGCTCTTCGCCTAGATCTGTGCCAAGGCGCGAACGGGGCTGCCGTCGCCGCCTGTGAGTTTGAGAGGTAGGGCTATGAATTCGATCCGGTCCTTCTGTATCATATGGAGATTCTTCAGGCTCTCGACGATTGTGATGTTAGCGCCTAGTAGGATCTGGTGGATTTCGGTGACTTCCTGAATATCATTCACATCTGCAACCGATGGGGGTTCAACTCCAATCAGACTGATCTTTTTGGCAACAAACCACTCAGCTAGCTCCTTGCTGATTCGGGGCAAATCGTCTCGAAATGTATCTGTTCCGAAATGCTTTTCCCAACCCGTTTTCAAGATCACCCGATCTCCATCTTGAATCTTATCCTGATAGGTCCCCAGATCTGAGACGCTGTGCAATTGCCTCGGGCCAACGTCGCCCAGATTGATTAGCCATGCTGGCCCCATGCACACTTCAAGGGGAGTGTTGTCAATGGTGTCACCGCCGTTGATAAAGTGTTTGGGGGCGTCCATGTGGGTGTTGGAGTGGGAATACAAATGCCAAGTTCTAGCGTTCCAACCATTGCGTTCAATCGTCATGCTATCTTCGTAATCGATTCCGCGATCGCCTTTTGTTACAGCGTGAGTGAGGTCAATTATCTTGGGCATAAAAAGCTAGTTGTAGTGGGTTTTGAAGACTCCAAGGTGATCTCTTGCCAACTGCCTGGCTTCTGCTGCGTTACCTGCTTCGATAGCGGTGAATAAGTCAGAGTGCTTTTTGAGTATCACCTGCCGTTGTTCCTTCGCATTGGCGTGGAGACGCATGACTGATTCGAGCTGGTCTCGAATAACGGCGTGCATCTGGCGGAAAAAAATGTTCTTAGCCGCAACAGCTATTCGTTCGTGGAAATCTAGATCCAGTGCTCCAAATTGCTCGCTATAGTCGAGGGAGTTTTCTGCTTCCCGAAGGTTTTCTTTTAGCCCCGCAATATCTTCATCATTACGCCGCCGGGCAGCGAGTCCTGCAAGCTCGACCTCTAATACGACGCGCGCCTCATAGAGATCGCTTCTGGACTGTGTATGAAGATTGGCTTGCAAGGGAAGAAAGACGTTTTTCAGGGAGTCCATGTTGACCCGCTGGGATACTCGGGTGGTCTTGCCGTGGTGGGTATCGATGGCCCCGATCGCGTTCAAGCGGGCAAGTCCCTCCCTCAAGCTGAATCGGCTAACGCCAAGTTGTTTTTGCAGAGTTCTTTCGCTGGGTATCGGGTCTCCCGGTTTCAGCTCGCCGCTTTTGATCTTTTCTTTGAAATAGTGGAAAATAACCTCTGATGCCGATACTCGATTTTCTTCTGTCATAATAAATCTACAGTTTAACTACCTGACCGGTTTCGGCAGATTCGTAGCAGGCTTCTACGAGCTGCAGCGTTTTTAAATAGTCGTCCACTTCTCCTTCGAACGGTTCTCCGCTGAGAAGCTGTTTCACAAAATGTCTCTGGAGATGAAAACAGCAATCACTACCAAAATTCGTACGCGGGTGTTCATATTCAATGGGCTCAATGGGTTTGCCGAGTGGTTTGAACGTCAGGTCGCCAGTCAGGTCCATTTGCAGGTGACCATTTGATCCGTCAATTCTCATAATGCCGAAGGTAAACCTGGCATCGTCGGTAAGGGCTTCATTGTAGCGATTCGCGTCGAGGGTTGCAGTCGCGCCACTTTCAAAATTGCACACAACGAGGCCGCTGTCTTCGCCGGCGATGACAGGATTTCGCTTATTCAACTTTGCATAGAGTGAACTGACTTCGCCTCCAAGGTAGCGAAATGTGTCTAAAAAATGGACGCCGGTCTCAAACATCAGTAGCTGAGGGTAGTCCCGGAAATAAGGTTGTCGGTCTAAGTAGGCATCGTTTCCCCATCCATCGCCCATGCGCATGAGAAAGTGAATACTGAATAACTCTCCTAATAAACCGGTCTCCAGGAGCGTTTTCACCTTTCGATACCAAGGTTGCCAGCGCCAGTTTTCGTGAACCATGAAGCGGGCGTTTGTGGATTGAGCGACCTTCGCCAGCGCTAGGCTCTCTTGATAGGTGGGGGTAAGAGGCTTTTGGCAAATCATGTGGATGTTTCGCTCTGCCAGATAATTGCAGATTTCCATATGAGTGGAGGGAGGCGTTATGATATCGACGAAATCAGGGTTTTCGACGTCGATCATTTCCTTCCAGTCGCTGTAGGCCTTAGGGATTCCGTAGCTGCGGCACTTTTCCTCGGCCTTATAAATGGTCCGATTGCTCGCCGCTACGATTTGGACTTCTGGGATCCTCGTCCAGGCTTCATACTGAAATTGGCTGAAGTAACCGGCGCCTATAATGGCACCTCTGAGTGGTTGGGTCTCGGTTGTCGGCATGAGCTCTAAGGAGTAGTAAACTTGTAGACGTTAACTGGTCCGACCAGTGTGTCAATGACTATGCTATTACCTCCAAGGCTTACGGGAAAGTCGACAAGATATTCTGTGAGTGAGTGACTGCGTTCAAGGATGTTCAAATTTTATTTTGAGCTGAAAGGCCTGTGAATACTGGATATTTAAAATAATCCTATTTTTTTTTAGATTTATTTTGAACGGATTCATAGGTGGCCCGTCTATGTAACTAAATATAGTTCATAGTTTAGTTTCGTTTGTAGTTTGTTGTTACGGCGTCCGGTGGTTCCGGACGCCGTTTCTTTTTGTACGGGTCTCAGTATTCAGGAGATTCGTCTGACTACAGTTTTTTAAACGAGGAGTGGTTCCCGGTGGGCGTGGAGCTCTCCTCGGAGGTTAGAGACGGATGACAGATCTAAATGGTTTGGGTGCGGGGGATATTGTTCTTGTAGGATTTTGAAGAAGCGGATTCGTTAGGTTTCTCGGTTCAGAGCTCCCCTGAAGTACGTTCTAATCAAATCGCATGAAAGACTTTCGTATCGCATTACTCCCTGGTGACGGCATAGGCACTGAGATTATTAATGAAACCGTCAAAGTGCTCGACGAAGTGAGTCGATTGGCGGGATTTAGCTACACGGGTGAGACTTTTTCCGTTGGTGCAGGAGAGTATTTGAAGAACGGGGATGCGTTGCCCGAATCAGTGCTAAAGCAGTGTTCGGAGTGTGATGCTATTTTGTTGGGTGCCATGGGATTACCGGATGTGCGGTTGCCAAGTGGTATAGAGCTTACACCGCAGATTGATATTCGTGAACAGTTGGACCTCTACAACGGACTGCGCCCAATCAAGTTGTACCATGAATCGGATACGCCGCTGAAGGGCTATCAAGCGGGCGATATTGATATCATGCTCGTTCGAGAAAATACAGAGGGTCTATTTTATGAACGTAAGAAGGTCGCTGACTTGGAAGCTGATGCGGCGACGGATCTCATGCATATTAGCCGAAAGGGAGCGGAACGTATTTTTCGGGCGGCTTTTGAACAGGCTCTCAAACGAAGAAAGCATGTGACTTTGGTTGATAAGGCCAACGTTTTGCCGTCGATGGCCTATCTGCGAAACATCTTCGATCAGATTGCAAAAGAGTACCCAGCTGTGAATACAGAGCGTCAGTACATAGATGCGATGGCTCTTTTTCTAGTTCAGCGGCCTGAGGAATTTGATGTAGTCGTAACGGAGAATATGTTCGGAGATATATTGTCTGATCTGCTAGCTGGTATTGTCGGCGGTATGGGGATGGCGCCTTCTGCGGATATCGGAGACGAATACGCCGTATTCCAGCCGTCTCACGGCACGGCGCCCAGTATCGCCGGGCAGAATATCGCTAACCCTATTGCCACGATTCTCTCAGCGGCCATGATGTTGGAGTGGCTCGACACTGCTGAGACTCGTAAAGGCGCGGCAATGATCTACCGTGCAGTAGAAATTGTTTTTGAAGACCCCGCTTGTCGCACCTCTGACATGGGTGGAACTGTGACGACGGCTGGAATGGCTGCCAGAGTGATCTCCGCACTACAGGCTGATTAAGCGAGCATTACGAATCGATCTAGCGTTCGATTCTAAACTTCTGACGGTACTGATTGAGCGTCAGTTTGGTATTTTTCTTAAATACTACTGACATATACTCTGGATGCTCAAATCCAGTTAAGCTGGCGATGTGGGCCAGCGTATAATCGGTCTCCAAAAGGAGTTGTTTGATTTTATGAATCTGGACATCCCGAATCTCAACCTGAGGCGTTTTGCCGAGATACTTGCGAAACCTGCGTTCCAGTCCACTTCGAGAAATATGCACCTGCTTGACCACCCAATCGACGGTTATTCCCTCGCAGGCTTTATTTTTGATCAAGTGTAAGGCAGCTGCGACGAAAGGATCTTCGATACAAAGTGCGTCGGTGGATCTTCGGGTGATCACTTCGGACGGCTCGATCAGTAGTTCGATTTCTTCCGGTAAGTTTCCGTCCATCATCTCGTCAATCATCTTGGCAGCCGTTTGACCGTAGTATTCAGAATTGAGGGCAATGCTGCTAAGTTGAGGGTTTGAGAGTTCGCAACGAATAGTGTCGTTGTTGACACCGAGAATAGATACTTCCTCGGGCACCTGAATGCCTTTCAAACTGCAAGCTTCTATGACTTGAAGACCTCTCATATCGTTGGCTGAAAACACTGCGAGTGGCTTGGGAATCGCATCGATCCACTTCTGGATCTCTTCTACGTTAGCCTTATCCCATTCAGCCTCTGCAAGTTTCGGATGGTCGTTTAGGAAAAGTTCGGGCTCATGCCCAACCAGTTTGAGCGCCTCGGCAAATCCTTTTTCCCGTTCTTTTGACCAAGGCATATTCGAATATCCGCAAAAAGCAAAATTCCGGTAGCCTTTCTCAATGAAGTACTCTGCGGCCATGTGCCCCACCGCAGAATTATCCGGCCTGATTTTTGGAATTCCGGGAGTTATCTGAGGATAGTCGCTAAGGTCTATGCAGGGAATATTTCTTTCTAGACATTGTTCAAAAAGCTCAGGCGCAATTTCTTTACTGATGACTCCATCCCACTGTCTGGACAGTACGTAATCTGGGGTTTTCTTTGAAAATGCCTGATCGTCAACAAAAGCGGTCCATCGTTTATTGAGGCTATTGTATTTGGAAATAGCATGAAGGACTTGCGCATCCTGATCGATGTAGCAGGCAAAAATCAGGGCGACTTTGGGGTGACGAATCATGTTAGGCAGTAATGTGGTTTCAGATACTGAGTCTTACAAGTCTATTGGACGTCTTGGTCGTCCGATTCCAAAAGGTTCCTGCGGGCTGGAAATGTTCGAATTTATTAAATCAGAGACCGGCGATCTCATTGAACAGTCTGATCCGCTGACGTATGATGCGAGGTTCCCCAGACCGGCTCTATTGACAACCAGGCTTAGGTTATCAGGGGAGATACAACATATCCGATGTCTCGATCTAAAAAGCACTTAGGTGATTTTCATGCCCAACATTCCCCGTTGGGCGCATTCTCCAGTTTTACGGTTGGCTTGCCGGGAAGCCCGGGTGGCTTTGGTCACGCGCTTAGTGGTCCGGCGAATCAAAATGTCTATGTCGGTTATCGGAAAAGCTCCCGATCCAAATGGAATTTTCTGCCTTTCTTCGCTCCGCCGGAATCGAATGAGTCTGCTTTTACTGGAGAGGAGGCTACAACAGCGGTGCCTTCTGATATCAAGGTGCTGGAAGGCGCGGGTCTTCGTCGTAAGCTTGGTTGGGCGAGTGATACGTGGAATAACAAGGATGAGACGTTCGGGTTTTCTCTTTTATCTCCGTTTGGTCCGGTGGGAGATCCTGGTCGGATGAAGCGTTCGGAAAAAAGGAAACACTTTTCACCTCATATCAATGGCTGGATCGAATATGATAATCGGGACGGGAAATCGGATGTAGAGTTACTATTCGGTTTGGGAGAGGAAGAACGTTTGTTTCGTCCGGTTCAGGACAAGGATCCTTCGTTGTTCGGTTTTGCGATTAATCGTGGTTGTGGATACGCGACGCTTCCAAGTGAGCACGTCACCGCGCGCCAGGGATTCAATGTCCTGGATCCTAAGTTCCAAGATCGACGGGGCTTACATGTTGTAGGTGGGCAGACGGCATTGGTATTCAACGTTCCCGCGGGGAGGAAGATGAAGTTTCCGCTGGTGTTGGGCTTTTTTGAACAAGGCGTCATTACGGATGGAATCGAATGCTGCTATGCGTACACAGAGTTTTTTAAAGACTTGGAGGACGTCCTGCGGCACGGATTGTATAGCCGAAAACAGTACGAAACGCTCGCGGCTAAACGAGATAGGGAACTGGAGCGATCCAAGTTGACCGAAGATCAACAGTTTCTTTTAGCGCAAAGCACCCATAGTTACCTTGGAAGTACCCAGTTGTTATGGCGCCAGAACGCTCCTCTGTGGGTGGTAAATGAGGGAGAGTATCGAATGATGAATACATTCGATCTTACGGTGGATCATTTATTCTTTGAGCTGAAATATTTCCCTTGGGCTGTTAGAAACGTTCTGGACCTATTTTTAAGTCGGTATTCCTACCGGGATCGTATTTACGATGGCAATGGGACCGAGGCATCGGGGGGGATTTCATTCACACATGATATGGGCGTAATGAATCATTTCACGCCGAAGGGACAATCCAGTTACGAATGTGATAATTTAACCGGGTGCTTCAGTCATATGACGATGGAGCAACTCTTGAACTGGGTGCTGACCGCTGTGTGCTATGCAGAGAAAACGGGTGATCAAAAGTGGTTGAAAGCGAACGAAAAAACATTGCGGGCATGCGTGAGGAGCATGCAGCGGAGGGATCACCCTGTTTCTGCGAAGCGAGATGGCATTCTCAAGTTTGATACGATGCGCTGTAAACGAGGAGGTGCTGAGATCACCACGTACGATAGTCTCGATATCAGCTTAGGACAGGCGAGAAATAATCTGTATCTGGCCGTCAAAACATTGGGCGCTTGGATATTGTTGGAAAGCGCTTTTGGGAAACTTGGAAACGACAAGGCGGAAAGAACAGCCGCTAAAACAGCCAACTTGCTGGCCAACTCCATTTCCGAAAAGTTCGATGCAGATACCAAGACGTTTCCGGCTGTTTTCGAAAATGATAACAAGTCTCTGATTATTCCGGCTATCGAAGGATTTGTCTACCCACTCTTTCTGGGGATCTCATCTGCTGTTGATAGGCAGGGGCGTTTTTCGACGCTCCTGGGGCAACTATCTGAACACATGAATCAGGTTCTCAAACCGGGAGTTTGTCTGGATGCGGCATCCGGTGGTTGGAAGATCAGTAGTACGAGTACAAATACGTGGTTTAGTAAAATCGCGCTGTCGCAGTTTGTGGTGCGGAATTTGTTTCCGGAAGTGGTGAACGCTTCCGTTGCTCGAGCTGACCAGGTGCATGCGGATTGGCAGAGAAGTTCAGGTTGCGGTGCGTATGCAATGTGTGATCAAATAAGAAGCGACACCGGTGAAGCCTGTGGGAGCCGTTATTATCCTCGCGGTGTTACGTCTATCCTTTGGATAGACGAATAAATAAAAACTCTGCTACCAAACTCTACCCCATGTCTCATTTTACACAAAAACTTTCGTTCCGGGAGAAAGCCGGTTACAGTCTCGGCGACGCGGGTGCGAACTTCGTGTTTCAGGTGTTGATGGCTTATCAGTTTATCTTCTTCACACAAGTGATGGGGATCAGTTCGTTTGCCGCTGGACTGCTATTTCTTGTCGGGCGGTTCTTTGACGCATTCACCGATCCGGCGATGGGTATCGTTGCTGATCGAACGAATCATAAATGGGGTCGGTTCAGGCCTTGGTTGG
>CALGUT010000373.1 GCA_937920335.1 uncultured Opitutales bacterium | reverse complement strand
ATCACTACCAGGTTTGATCCTCCGTAACTAATGAATGGTAGAGACATGCCTTTGGTTGGAAGTAATCCCGTCACAACCCCCATATTGATGAGTGCCTGCATCGCAATCATCAGTAGTGATCCCAAAACAAGTAACCCCTGAAAAAGGTTAGGGGCGCGACGAATGGAAAAAATAATCGTGCAAAAAATGACAGCAAAGAGAACGACCACCAAGCAAGTGACCATAAATCCAAACTCCTCGCCTATAATGGAAAGTATGAAATCGGTGTGAGCTTCCGGGAGATAGCTATTCTGGAACCGCCCGTTGCCGGCACCCACTCCCATGATTCCGCCATTACCCATTGCCATCTGTCCTTGGTAGAGTTGGTAGGCACCGTCATTCTTGTTACCCTCTACATCGAGGAATGACATTAAACGACGCAGGCGAACCTGATCTTGAAAAATCAAATAGAGAAACAACGTTCCACCACCGATCACACTTGGAATCAAATAAGTAAGACGAGTTCCCGCCAAAAAGAGGAGCATCATTCCCACTGCGCCATACAAAGCACAGGTGCCAAAGTCCGGCTCGAGAATGATTAAAATGCAAAACACTCCGATCATGACGAAAGGAACGAAGAACCCGCGAAACAGAGTTTTCAGGTATCGTTGGTTTACACTAAGATAATAAGCCATCAAGAAGACAAAGGGAATCTTCGCGAACTCTGACGGTTGAAATCCAAGAGAGCCGATGGTGATCCAACGGCGACTACCGTTTACGAAATGACCGATTCCAGGAATCAAAACCGCCACCAAAACCAGAGCAGCCAACACGGCTCCAAAGGGAATTAACTTCTTCATACGCTCCAAATCAATCATGGATACGAAGACTCCCGCGACAACCGCGATCCCGAGCCACATGATTTGACGTTCCAAGAACTTATAAGAACCAGCATCCAATGATTGAGTCGCACTGAATATAGAAATCAATCCAATCAGTATAAGGGTAGAGACACAGAAAATGATCAGAAAACGCTGATAAAAAGAGTGACCGGCTACGGGAGCTTCTTGTTTAGCTTTACTCATTAACAGTCGGGGAGATTTCTTGGAGAGAGATTACGATCTTGGAACAACTTCTACTTCAGGGATTTCATCGAGGTTTAGGTCCCCAAAATCATCAAATGCATTCGGTGTAGCGACCGGCTGTGAAGCCGGTACTATTGGAGCGGGACTTGTAGATGGTTGAGCAACACCTAACTGAATCTTCAATGACTGGCCAACGCGCATCGATCGGGCATCCTTAATCCCATTGTCACTCATCAGTTTCGCAGTCGTGATTCCATATAATTTAGCAATGCCTCCTGGAGTCTCACCAGACTGGACCACGTGTGTGACAGCATCATCTGAAGGAACCACTGAGGGGACTGGCGAATTCGGTGGCGGTGCAGAAGACACAGGCGAAGAAGTCGCAACACTCGGGGGTGCCGACTGACTCACCGGTATCGTCAAACGCTGCCCCAATTGGATGACATCTGAAGTAAGGCCATTGGCTAACTTAATAGCGTTAATAGTCGTGCTAAATTTTCGCGCGATTTTTGAGAGCGTGTCTCCCCTTACGATCGTGTAAATTTCTGTTACCGGTGCACTTTGTAAAACTGGACTGGGCGCAGGAGGCCCTGAGGTTTCTGACGGAATGGTGATACTCTGCCCGACATTAATGGTTGATTTTTCATTCAACCCGTTAGCTGCCAACAAGTCTTTCAAAGAGATTCCAAAATCCCGGGAAATTTTCCAAAGACTATCACCTTTTTGAACCTGATACTCAACGGCTGGTGTAGTATTGATGGGACTCAATGGCTGGAGCACTTCTTCTTCGCGCAAATCTTCATTGAGTATCGGTTGCTGTGTGACCGCGTAAGGGCTATCCCCTGGGCGCCTCGGCTGAGACCGGGATCCACTGGTATCGGTTGAGGTACTGGAAACAGTGTTCGATCCACTATTAAACACAGGATCAATACCTCTCTCAAATTGCGACTCCACTTCTGTTATCACTAAGCTGTCATCTTGAACAGGCCGATTAGGAGCCGCATACTCGTCGTATATGGATCCTCCAGCGGGGGTCGCCCCGGTCTGCTCTGGAGTGGGTGCAGGTCCTGAACTACTTGAGCAGGCTGATAATAGGTACAACCCTGCTATCACCACTATGTGGAAGGCTAAAACTGAAATAAATACGTGCGCTTTCATTATAAATTAGGGGGTCATCTTTAGATTAACCTGAATGTCGTTTACGACTCTCTCAAAACATTCGCCGCGTTCCGAGTAATTTCTAAAAGGTTTTTGGCTAGCAAATCCGGGGCTAAAGAGGACCACACTCCCTTCAGTTGCCTCTTTATAGGCCGCTAGCGTTGCCTCTTCCAACGATTTATACGACTGACATGGGACCTGGAATGTACTAAAGACTGCACACATATCTTTGGCCGTATCTCCTGTTAAAAACGCTTTTTTGATCCGATGACCAATTCTTTGCGCAAAGGCTTCGATTCGACCTCCTTTCGCACGGCCACCACCAACCCAGAAAATTGGACACTGAAAATGCTTAAGTGCCGCCTCTGTGGATGAAAAATTAGTGGCTTTGGAATCATTCCAAAACTCGATTCCATTGATTCTGGAAACGGGTAACAAACGGTGAGGACTTTGCTTAAAACTCTTTACGGCGTCATGCAACACTTCCGGGTCATACCCCCAGGAGCGAAACATCACGGCAGCAAGCTGAAAGTTGTCTCGCTGGGGCTTCAGTGAAAATACCGAATTTTCCGGCACGCGAATGAATGACCGGTCCAGCACATAGGAATTATCGGGCAGCGATCGCCCAAATCGCGCATACGATGCTGCAACATCCTTACCGACCAAAACAGACTTAGCTTGAGCAACTTCGAGCATTTTCGCCTTAGCGCTAAAGTACTGTTCCATAGTATCGTAACGATCGAGATGATCCTCTGAAATATTCGACCACACTACGGAATCCGCACGGAAATACTTCATGAGCTCTGCTTGAAATGAGCTGACTTCGACCACTGCCCAAGCTTCGGCTGAGTGGGTTTCCTGCACTAGGCTAGCAAAGGGGTAACCGATATTCCCAACCGCGTACGCTTCCAAACCAGCAAACTCCAAAGCATGTCGAATGAATTCGACCAGAGTCGTTTTACCATTAGTTCCTGTCACGGCAACCACACCTCCTTCCCAGAGCAAATAGGCCAGATCCAATTCTCCAATTACCTCACAACCGGCTTCTGAAGCCGCAAGCATCCAAGGATGTGAAGTCGAGAATCCTGGACTCGCAATTACGAGTGAATGCGTCTGTCCAATTTCCCTTGTGAACTCTTGTGGGAAATCAGAATTCATCTCATCATAAACCACCGAAAAACCACCCCGTAAAGTTATAAGATCGGCTGCGGCTTTTCCACTAATGCCAGCCCCTAAAATCGCAACTGGTTTCTCTAACCACTGTTGAATATCAATTGTCTCTATCATTAAATTAGCGTAGTTTCAGGGTCCCCAATCCAGCGAGAGCGAACGCTAGTGATAGTATCCAAAATCGAATTACAACTTTCGATTCCGGCCAACCCTTCAATTCAAAGTGATGATGTATTGGTGCCATTTTAAACACCCGTTTCTTTCGTGTC
>CALGUT010000372.1 GCA_937920335.1 uncultured Opitutales bacterium | reverse complement strand
ACATACGAACGTCATTGTTATTATGACCGACGATCAAGGCTACGGTGATATCTCTGCGCATGGTAATCCCTATTTGAATACGCCCAATTTGGATGGGTTACATTCTGAAAGCGTTCGACTAACCAACTTTCATGTAGATCCGACTTGTTCACCGTCACGAGCTGCCTTGATGACGGGGCGATATTCAACGCGAGTAGGGGTTTGGCTCACTTATGGAGGACGAAATCATCTGCGTAAGGACGAAATTACTCTTGCGGACGCGTTTAGGCATAATGGCTACAAGACTGCGATATTTGGCAAATGGCACCTGGGTGACAATTATCCATTTCGACCGCAGGATCGTGGTTTTGATGAGTCGCTGATTCACGGTGGTGGTGTGATAGGAGAGACGCCGGATTACTGGAATAATGATTACTATGATGATACTTACCTCCGAAATGGAGAACTAGAGCAAGTATCGGGCTATTGCACGGATGTGTGGTTCGATGAAGCCGGGGAGTGGATCGACGAGAACAAGGACGATCCCTTCTTTCTATACGTGGCAACCAACGCCCCACATGGACCGTTTCATGTGCCGATAAATTATGTTCAACCGTTCCTGGATGCAGGTATACCCGAAAGACGGGCACGTTTCTATGGCATGATCCGTGTTATTGATGAAGGCTTAGGACGCTTGCGCAGCAAGCTCGAAGAGTTAGAAATAGCGGATGACACGTTGATTGTGTTCTTAACCGATAATGGCAGTGCATCGGGGGCCACAGTTACTCCGGGTCGTAATGGTTTTGTTGTGGAAGGTTACAATGCGGGTATGCGGGGTCTGAAGACCTCAGCCTACGAAGGAGGACACCGGGCGGCAGGATTTTTTCATTGGCCGAATGGAGAGCTCGCGCAGGGGACCAATGTTCCGCAATTGACTGCCCATTTTGACCTATTTCCGACATTGGTGGAGCTCTGTAACCTTGATATGCCAAAAAAGGTGAAGTTTGACGGAATAGATGTATCTCCACTCTTGAGAGGGCAGACAGAACTCTGGGATGACCGCACCTTATTCGTACATAATCAAGGGCGGTTCGGAGGTTTTATCGGGGATGGACTACTGATTAAAGACAAAGAGTATGCCGTTATGACCGACGAGTGGAGGCTCGTCGGGGAAGAGCTGTATGATATTAGAAACGATCCTGAACAGAGAACCGACGTCGCAGAGGAGCATTCGAAGGTAGTCAGGCAACTTCGTGAAGATTATGAAACTTGGTGGGATGACGTATCGGTGGGATCAGAGGCGTTTGTTCCGTTTGTAATAGATACTACTCAACAAGAGATCTTTACTTTATCATCCCAGAATTGGCACGGAGGAGACGTGCCTTACAATCAAAGGCATGTAAGAACGGGGATGAAAACCAATGGCTATTGGGTCGTGGATATTGTTGAGGATGGAAGCTATGAGTTTTCAGTGCGGCGATGGCCCAAGGAGGCAGAATCTTCTTTTTCTTCGAAGGTGGAGCTCGGACCGTATTCAGCTGATAAACACAACACATCCAATTCGAGTATTGCCGATCCGACTCGGTCAATCACCGTTAAATCAGTAAGATTGAAAGCAGGTAATTATGACCAGACCGTATTTGTGGCACCGTCTGATGTGGAAGCGCGGTTCACGGTTTACTTATCGAGCGGAGAACAAAAGATAGAGACGTGGTTAATAGATGAAGAGGGTGAGTCGACAGCCGCCTATTATGTATATTTGAAGAAGGTTTAATTCATGGAAGATCAGTTATTATGAGCATTATTGAATCGTTTAGTCTTAAAGGTAAAACTGCCTTAGTCACGGGAAGTAGTCGCGGTATCGGTCAATCGATGGCCATCGCATTGGCTGAAGCAGGGGCGGATATCATAGCGGTTGCTGCTCATATGCCTAAAAAAGGAAGTGAACTAGAAATAGCCGTAAACGGACTCGGCAGAAACTTCGCTGCATACGATTGCGATTTCTCCGATCGAAAAAGCCTTTATCGATTCATTGAAACCGTAAAAGCAGAGCATCCCTGCGTTGACATCTTAATCAACAATGCGGGGACCATTCTCAGGAAGCCGGCGGCTGAGCATCCGGATGAATATTGGGATGAGGTTCTGGAGGTGAATCTTAATGCACAGTTTATTCTGACCCGCGAATTTGGCAAAGAGATGCTGAAACGCCGAAGTGGAAAGATTGTATTCACGGCGTCCTTACTGACCTTTCAGGGAGGGATTACGGTACCTGGTTACGCTGCGAGCAAGGGGGGCATCGGGCAGCTTACCATGGCGTTCGCGAATGAATGGGCCGGTCAGGGAGTCAATGTCAATGCGATTGCTCCGGGTTATGTAGCTACTAAAAACACCGAAGCATTACGGGCTGATGAGGCTAGAAGTGAGCAAATCCTCTCCCGTATTCCAGCAGGTCGTTGGGGCGAACCTGACGATTTCAAGGGTCCCGCCGTGTTTCTAGCGTCTCAGGCTTCTAATTACGTGCACGGAGCTACGCTGCTGGTTGATGGTGGTTGGATGGGGCGCTGATTCTTAGGCTTGTTATTCCTGTATCCTTAAGCACACTACGTTTTTTACTTACGAAAGATGTCGGCAATAGCTAAGATAGAAACGAAGCTCTACAGTGTGCCTTTAGGTGAGTCATTATATGACGCACAACATGGGCTCCATACCCACATGGAAATCGTAGTCGCAACCGTGTATCTCAAAGACGGAAGCGTTGGACATGGCTATACCTATACCGGCGGAGTGGGTGGGCATGCTATTAAGGCGATGATTGATCACGACCTTGCGCCTGCTCTAAAAGACCAGGAAGCAGCCGATGTAGAGGTTGTAAACGAATCTTGCGAGTGGTACATACACTACGTCGGTCGTGGAGGAATAGCGGCATTTGCGATATCTGCTGTTGATATTGCTTTGTGGGATATTCGCTGCAGGAAAGCGGACCTGCCGCTTTGGAAGTATTTGGGCGGAACAGAAGGGACCTGCAAAACCTACCACGGCGGTATCGATCTTGGTTATACAAATTCCCATCTACTGGACAGTGTTTCAGCGAAGTTGAGTGAGGGATTTAATGCGGTAAAAATAAAGATTGGACGGGAAGACATCGATGAAGACATCGAGCGCATCGCTTTGGTAAGAGAGTTGATTGGTAATGACGTGACTTTTATGGTCGACGCTAATTATTCAATGACGGTTACCAAGGCTATCGAATGCGCAAAACGGTTTGAGTCCTACAATATTTTCTGGTTCGAAGAGCCGACGATCCCCGATGATTACTCTGGATTTGCAAAGATAGCTGATGCAACAGATGTGTCTCTAGCCATGGGTGAGAACCTGCATACACTTCACGAATTTGTCTTCGCGTTTGACCAGGCGAAATTGTCTTTTATCCAACCGGATGCTTCCAATTGCGGTGGAATTACTGGCTGGCTGAAAGTAGCTGAGATGTCCCGTGCCTACGGGTTGCCTATTTGCTCTCACGGCATGCACGAGCTTCATGTGAGCTTGCTGGCTTCACAATCAAATTCCGGGTGGCTGGAACACCATAGCTTTCCCATCGATCAGTACACGAAACAGCCGTTTCGACTAGAAAATGGAATGGCAATCGCACCTGATACTCCCGGAATTGGGGTAGAGTTCGATTG
>CALGUT010000371.1 GCA_937920335.1 uncultured Opitutales bacterium | reverse complement strand
GTGCCACAGCGATCGGGACATCTTTATCAAGAGGGGGCTATGTTGTCGAAAGATGGGCATTGTCGTCCCTTCGATGCTTCGGCTTCCGGCACAGTGTTTAGCGACGGGGCGGGGGTTGTCTTGTTAAAGCGTTATGAAGACGCCCGACGCGACGGAGACACTATCGTCGCTACCATAAAAGGTGCGGCGATAAACAACGACGGTTCCGATAAAATGAGTTTTTCTGCTCCTAGTATAGATGGGCAGGCAGATGTGGTGGCTGAGGCTTTGCGAAGGGCTGCTATTACGGCCGACTCGGTATCGTATGTTGAAGCTCATGGCACTGCAACCCCTCTGGGGGATCCCATTGAGATCTCTGGCCTTACCAAGGCGTTTCGCAGGGATTCAGATAGTAACCAGTTTTGTGCTGTGGGCTCTATCAAAAGTAATTTCGGACATTTAACGGCTGCTTCCGGAGTTGCGGGTCTGATTAAGACTGCTCTTTCTCTTTTTCATAAAGAAATTCCGCCGAGCCTGCACTTTGATCAGCCCAATCCTCAAATTGATTTTCAGGCTAGTCCTTTCTATGTGAATACGGAGCTAAAGGTTTGGGAGCGTGCTGATACACCTCGGAGAGCCGGTGTTAGCTCCTTTGGTGTAGGTGGAACCAATGCTCATGTGATTCTTGAAGAGGCTGTCTCTGAACCCGCAACTGAATCGCAAGTATTCGGGCCAATGGAATGCATTCCATTTTCGGCCCGCAGTCGAGTTGCTCTTGGGCAGATGTTAAGTAACTTTGAACATTTCCTGGATAAAGCGCCTGACGTTCAGTTGAGGAATCTGGCGTTTACGCTTCAACAGGGCAGGGAGGAGTTTAGATTCCGCCAATCTTTCGTTTGCCGAGACGCAGCAGATCTTCGGAAGCAACTTTCTAAAACTGCTGCTGGAGGAAACGCTGCAATCGAAGTTTCACTTTCTGAAAAGTCCGTCACATTTCTTTTTCCCGGGCAGGGAGCTCAATATAAGGACATGGGATCTGAGCTGTATAAGTATGAGCCCATTTTTGCTGCTGCGGTCGATAGCTGTGCCTTGATTCTAGAGGATCTGATGGGTGAGGATATTAGAGAATTTTTATTGGGTTCAGGCGATTCAACAGCAGAGCTCCGTGAAAAGGATCAACAAACCCGTTATGTTCAACCTGCAATCTTCGTGATTGAGTATGCTCTTGCGCGGCTTTGGATGCATCGTGGGGTTAATCCAGATGCTATGATTGGGCACAGCATTGGCGAATATGTATGCGCCTGTATTGCCGGTGTTATGAGTCTTGAAGATTCCTTGCGATTGGTTTCGGCGAGAGGTGAATTGATGCAATCGATGCCCCCGGGCTCGATGCTTTCCGTTCGATTGGCTTCCAGCTCAATTGACTCGTTGATTGAGGAGGGTGTGAATATCGCTTCGATCAATGCTCCAAACCTATGCGTGGTTGCGGGGGCGGATGACGCCATTGATCAGTTTCAAAGCCGGTTGAAAGCTTCTGACATAGCTTCTAGCAAATTGCATACATCGCATGCCTTTCATTCTCCTATGATGGATCAGGCTGTTCAGCCTTTTCTGGAGCTTTGTCAGACCGTATCCTTCTCCTCTCCCAGTATCCCCTTTGTATCAACGGTAACTGGCACCTGGATCGAAGATAGCCAGGCTAAAGATCCTAATTACTGGTCTTCGCAGATAAAGCACCCGGTGCTTTTTTCGCAGGCCCTCACTGCGCTACTGGAAAGTGAAGATCAGGTGCTCCTCGAGGTTGGGCCACGAACCACCTTGGCGACATTGGCGCGGCAGCATCCCGCGGCAAGAAAGGATTCTAATGTGGTCCTGTCTTCTCTTGTGGATAAACCAGGTATACATGAGTCAAAGGCGTATTTAACCGCAGTTGGAAAATTGTGGTGTGAGGGACTAAATGTTGATTGGTCTACGGGGTCTCCTGGCAACCGTATCCCGTTACCAACTTATCCTTTTGAATATAAACGGTGCTGGATAGATCTTGCCGATCATTTTGGTATTCGGGGGGGCTTGAATAATGTTGGTAGCTCCGAAAATACTGCACAGAAACCATCCATGAATAACAAATTTATGAACGAAAATGAAACCCCACGGATACAGAGTTTATTGCAGGAAATACAACAGGTGTTGGAAGATGTATCTGGATTGGATATAGTGGGTAGTGAGGCCGAAGCCTGTTTTGTGGATTTGGGCCTTGATTCTCTAACCCTGACTCAGGCGGCCACTCTATTGTCTAAACGATTTGGGCTGGAGGTAACTTTTCGGCAATTGATTGATGAGTTTTCTAGTGGCTCAGATCTGGCTAAGTATTTGAATGAAGAGATTCCGTTGGAGGCCGGGTTGCGCACCCAGTCGTCGCCACCAGCTGCGATATCTCAGTCTGTTGATGGGATTGATGTTCTCGGGGGATCGAATCTTCGGGGTCCGCAGAATTCTCCTGTTGACGGAAATTCGTCGATTCTTCAATCGCTGCTTACGCAACAGATATCCTTGATGCAGCGCCAGTTGGAAATGGTCTCCGCTGATATGGCAAAACCGCATTCCGCTTCTAAAATCAGTGGGGCTAAAGAAAAGCAATTTCAGGCCCGTGAACCGCTTCGGGCTCAAAACGCTAATAATCAGTCCGAGAACAATGACTATTCGGTTAGTTATGGGAGCACTGCACCCAGAAGGCCCTTTGGGGCTGGTACGAGAATTCGGGTTAAGGATCCCACTGAGCTCAATGAAAAGCAGCAAGAATTCTACAAAGACTTATTGGAACGATATACGGCAAAGACAGCTGGATCAAAGCGGCATACTCAAGGCCATCGTGGTCATTTTGCAGATCCGCGAACGGTCTCGGGCTTTACGCCTGTTCTGAAAGAATTTATCTACCCGATAGTAACCAATAGGTCATCTGGCTCCAGGCTTTGGGATATTGATGGAAACGAATATGTGGATATGCTTGGGGGATTCGGATCGAATATTTTTGGTCACAAGGCACCCTTCATCGTCGATGCGATTCAAGAGCAGTTGGCGAATGGCTATGAGATTGGCCCACAGAGCCCACTTGCTGGTGAGGTGGCTGAGCTCGTTTGTGAGCTGACGGGAATGGAGCGGGCAAGTTTTTGTAACACGGGTTCAGAGGCCGTATTGGGGGCTATGCGTTTAGCAAGAACGGTTACCGGAAACGAAAAAATCGTGATCTTTGAAGGTGCTTACCATGGGATTTTAGACGAAGTCATTGTGAGGGGAGGGCGGAACTTTAAGTCAATGCCTGCTGCTGCTGGAGTGCCAGAGTCTGCTGTAGAGAATATCCTGGTGCTACAGTATGGTAATCCACGTTCACTAGAAATCATTGAGGCGCATGCGGGCGAGATCGCTGGTGTGCTTGTCGAGTCAGTCCAGAGTCGACGACCTGACTTCCAGCCTCGAGCGTTTCTTCATGATTTGAGACAGGTAACTCTGGATTGTGATATTCCGCTTATAATTGACGAATGCATAACCGGTTTTCGAATTCACAAACGGGGTGCGCAGGGATATTACGATGTGCAAGCAGATATTGCGAGTTATGGAAAAGTTGCGGGTGGAGGCCTTCCGTTTGGGATTGTCGCAGGAAAAAAGCGATTCATGGACGCCTTTGACGGAGGCTTTTGGGAATACGGTGATACATCGGTTCCGGAAGTGGGAGTGACTTATTACGCCGGGACATTCAGTCGGCATCCGTTGGCGCTCGCTGCTTCCAGGGCAGTTTTGCTCCGGATGAAGGAAGAGGGAGGTACAATGCAGACGCAACTTAACAAGCGCTCTGATGAATTTGCTCTGGCGCTCAATCGCTATTTTGAGTCGATAAAGGCTCCACTGTTTCTCGCGAATTGTGGTTCTATGATGAATCTAACTTTTACTCAAGATGAACCATTGGGAGAGTTGTTCTATTCGCTTATGCGATTGAAAGGTGTTTTTATTTGGGATGCACGTCCTTCGTTTTTAACTGCTTCGCATTCTGACGAGGATATAGCATTTTTGATAACCGCGATTAAAGAAGCGATCGATGAGGTAATGAATGCTGGCATCTTCAGTTAAGTAAGAGAAGTTATGGTGTTGCTTAATTAATGATCTATTGTTGAGGAAATATATTTATTAGGATGAGTATGCTAATTAGGACCGTGATTTCATATATCAAAGATCGTAGAACCGTTACGGGATGTCGGCTTGAGGTCGTATATGTGCTAACTTTGATGATTTTTGCAGGTTGCTTTGGAGTTAGCGGGTTGGAGGAAGAGTATTATAAGAAAACTCTTAACGGTGATATTCCGGTAATATGGAAAGAGCCTAAGGGGGGGGCTCTCAATCGTCCTCTAATAATTTGGTTGGATGGGTTCACTGGGAAAAAAGAAAATACGGTTGCCCTGCTTTCTGAACTGACAGATTTAGGCTACGTCGCTCTGAGTTTTGATGCCTATCTGCATGGGGACCGTCGTAAGATAACCGATAATTTGTGGGAGCGAGCGTTTTCTAAAAATGAGTTCAGGAATACCATGTGGCCCATTATCGGGCGTTCGGTCGAAGATGCCTCCGTTGTTATTGATTGGGCTATAGAGGAACTCGGAGTTAATGGAGACATTGGTATAGGAGGCTTCTCTATGGGAGGTGATATTTCTATAGCCGCCGCCGGAGTTGATGGGCGAATAAAATGCGTTGTCGCTTTAGTAAGCGCACCTGACTGGAGAAGGTCAAATATGACGCAATTGCATCAGCCGCTTGTGCTCGTCGATCAGGGTGAGGCCAATGTTGAGGCGCAACGGTATTTTGACCGTTATAACCCTTCTACTAATGTGGGATCATTTAGTAATCTACCGGCGGTATCTTTTGAAATGGGAGCAAAAGATCTGCATATACCTGTTGAGGGGGCAAGGGAGTTTGTACATCGGCTAAAAAGGGAGTACGATGGTGTTGACGCTCGAATTGTTGAGCATGACTGCGGTCATGAATTCTATCCCGCGATGTGGAGCAATGCGAAATTCTGGTTCAATGAACATCTGATTGGTTCAGGACAAACTGCGGAAAGATACTGATTTGAAGAATAGAGAACAGGGATTAGCTAACTGAATCCATCTGGTGCTCAAAGAAAATTCGATGGATAAAAAATATATAGAAACGCTTTTAAGTTACCCGCTGGATGCCGAAATGATTCTTCGGAAGAGCCGGTCCCTTCGCCGCTACTTGTATGAAAATGGTGAAGAGAGGCAAGGGGTACGAATCGCGGTATTGGGAGGTTCTACTACTTCTGAGTTATTGCGCCTAACCGAGTTATTTCTGTTGGAACGAGGCTTTGAAGTGACCTTTTTTGAGTCTGCTTACAATAGATATTTTGAAGTGGCCAATTATGAGATTGAGCTCCTGAAGGAATACGAGCCGGATATTGTGATCATTCACACTTCAATAGTAAATGTAGCTGAATGGCCTTCTTTCGGCCAGGAAAAGGTAGACGTCGAAAAGATGATTG
>CALGUT010000370.1 GCA_937920335.1 uncultured Opitutales bacterium | reverse complement strand
ACCCGAATTCGTCCCTTCGTAGGTAGCAAACGGAGAGCGTCTCGAAGTTTCAGCGTCGATTACAAAAATATCAGGGAAACCTGAACGAAAGTAACCGGTATAGATAATCTTCTTTCCGTCCGGAGACCAACGAGGATTCACAGACTGAGATTTGTCAGCTGTGTGGAATTTTATTTCACCGAAAAATACATCAGAGGTGTATACCTCTTGGTCATTACCGCCTCGCTGCCCGATAAATACCAATCTTGAGGCAAAAAAACCATTCGCCCCTGAAGTCAGACGAACAGCCCAGTCTGCAGCTTTAAACAAACTGTTTCTCGATGACGTCCCATTTTCTACGGAACGCTTCAGTTCCCGCGCAGGGCGGCCCGAAAGAATCACACATTCAACTGAATTGGCTGATTTTCGAATAAACTGAAAACGAAACTCCGACTGATTTTGCGGAACGACCTTATAAGCTCCATGAGCTGCGAATGCTTTGTTAAGCAGACTGGCATCATTAGCGTCCGCGCTTTCTAAAGACACGCGGAAGATCTTTGAATCCGTGGTAGTCGTCACTACAATATCATCGTTTTGGGCGATCAGGCCAGACGAAACGGACAGGAAAAGAGCGAGAAAGAAATATTTTGTAAGTTGCATATTTGAATTACTCAGAAAAGCAGGTACCGCAAAAGTTCATCTTATTTTCTCGTGTAATAAACGGATACCAATTCACTATCGACAACTAAATTATTTGGAGAATTTAAAAGTCTCCTCAAAAATTGAATAAACACCGTTGTATGTCATCTCATCAAACGCTTTTAAACGCACTTTCCTCTATCAAATATCCAGGCTTCAGCCGTGATATCGTTTCCTTCGGACTTGTTAGATCAGCAATACTCGAAGCAGGTGCAGCAAGCGTGCAACTCGCAATCACTACGAGTGACCCAAAAGTGCCAGTTGACCTGAAACGAGAGGTAGAAGCAGTTCTGACCGAACTCGATGAGGTGTCTGAAGTTTCCGTAGAAATTGCAGTCTCCAAACCAAAATCAGCACCTCCCGCTCAAGCCGAGGGATCAGGTAGTACAGGAGACAAATCACTTATCAGTGGTGTTAAGAAGATTATCGCAGTCGCAAGCGGTAAGGGTGGAGTCGGTAAGTCCACGTTTTCAGTAAACCTAGCCTGCGCATTTGACTACGTATTGAATGAAGCGCTAGGATCCAGCGCCGTCGGAATCATGGACTGCGATGTCTACGGACCGAGTATACCCCTTATGATGGGTGTTCGTGGAAGGCCTACTATTGAAGACGAAGCGCTCATCCCACTTGAGAATTTGGGAATCAAGACCATGTCTATGGGGTTATTAGTAGACGAAGACACTCCCGTTATCTGGCGCGGACCGATGGTTAACAAAACGATTCAGCAATTTGCTCAAAACGTAAACTGGGGCGACCTCGACATACTCGTGGTCGACCTACCACCCGGAACCGGAGACGCCCAGCTTTCATTGGCTCAAAACATTCCACTTGATGGCGCAGTGATCGTAACCACTCCACAGGAAGCAGCAGTCTCGGTCACGATTCGTGGGGCTAAAATGTTTAGCAAAGTAAACGTCCCCATTTTAGGAGTCGCTGAAAACATGAGCTACTTCCTAAATCCCGCAAACGGAGAGAAAGACTATTTATTTGGAACAGGCGGTGGCGAAAAAGCAGCAGAAAGCCTAGACACAGTACTACTGGGCAAAATCCCCCTAGACTCTGCAATTCGCCAGGGTGGCGATATGGGAATCCCCATCGTGAAGAGCGCACCGAATTCCGAAGCGGCTAAAGCTTTTTATGATATCGCCCGCCAAGTGCTGCAAATGTTGGCCTAAATCAGGGTCAAATCTTGCAGGCTAGTTAATGGAAACCACTATATTCCGAAGCAAATTCATTTAGATTTTGCTTTTCTTGCTTTCCTATTCATAAATATCAATTATTTCCACTTCTGCCTTCCTACCATGACGCAAAAAAGCGAGTCAGACAGCATGCCGCACTCAGAAATCATAGCCCGTTCTAGCCTCTACCAGGAATTTCTGGCGGAACGTGAAGAGATACTTAAGCATAAGTGGCTGGAATCTGAAAAAGCAGGATATGATATTGGATTCGAAAGAGCTCTCCTTGACTGGATTCGACGGCACCGTGACAAGTGGCGCGCAAGCCGAAAAGACTAATTTATTTAAACAGAAAAGGCGCCTCCACCAGGAAGCGCCTTTTGTTTGTTCGAAATTCGAAGTCTACTTCTTTTCCTTGTGAAGCGTATGACGTTTCATGTGTGGATTGTATTTTTTCTTCTCCACTCGCTCAGTCTGAAGTTTCTTATTACGGGTTGTCATGTAGCGAGAAGGCGACTTGCCTTCGGCTTTCGCTTCGGTGCATTCAAGGATTACAGTATCTCTAGGCATGGTAAATAGTTCGGGTTATGAATTAAGCGACGCAGAAAGAAGCAAAAAACACAGGATATCAATTAAAATCCTCCACTCACGCCTTTTTCGATCAACGGCAGCATCACACCGTTCCTAAAAAGAGTCACTTGACCTGAACTGGAGGAGATCACGATAGACACACATTGGGTAGCTAAAGAAATGGCAAATGCTGCCGCGTGCCTCGCACCTAACCCGGAGGGCAGTTTGTGATCGTAATCCGGCACATTAATGAGAGAACCGGCAGAAACAATCACACCATCACCTTTGATAATAAAGGCACCATCGATGCTCGAAAACTCCTTAACTGTCTCATCCATAAACGGATTGAGAATATTTCGGTCCTCTGGCTTGTAACCATAGAAAGGATTAAGGACCAAAGGCTTCGTTAACGCTTCAACTTTTCCAGAATCACCGATTACAAAAAGGGCACCGATCTTTTTACCCTCTCGGCCTTCAACTGTCAGCTCAGTCGCTATGGCGATAACACGTTCTATGACCTCAGGTTTAACATTGGACGGAAGAACACTCCCTTTGTTCGTTAAAACAGACCGAAACTCTTGTTTTATATCGATCAATACCACGCTATCGAATTGATTACTGTCCGCAATACCCCCAACACAGCAGATCTTGTCGTTAAACTTAAAAAGACCGCGCCCCAATCCGATGAGGGCTGCACTTCTTAATTGAGAGAAGCGTTTGGAAGAAAAAGCCTGTATATGCAGTGTTGGAACCGTGCTTGATGTTGCATGTAAGTCTAATAGTTTAGATGATATCAATACGGTGGGAGTTTCTCCAAAATCTGGAATCTCCTCTACCCCTCCGATCATGGTATCGGCAAAGAATAGAATCGAGGATGCTTCAGCACCCTTTGCGAGGCGGGCAGTTTGAAGAAAGATAAGCTTGTTGATCTTAGTCTGTTGGGCGCTTAGCTCCGATTGGACACCTGAAAAACCAGCTAACAAATACTCTCGGAACACTTCATGACTAGGAGCACTCACCAGCCTTTCGACGAAGCTTTCATCACGAAATGCACGAGCAATAGACGCCAGCACTTGAAGATAATTCCTCTCCTTTTCACTGGCTAACAACACGAACACCAAGTGGACTTTTTCGGGCCCGGAAAAACCGTCATACTCAATCCCGTTTTTAGACCGACCCACAGCAAAGATGAATCGAGATCGCATGTTCACTCGAATATGCGGAAGAATGACTCCCCGCCCCAAGTAAGTGGTCATCGCATTTTCCCGATTTATCAACTCCTTAAGGAGGCTTCGCTTACTCAGTTTCGGCTTCTTTTCGCAAACAGCATCAAGCATCTCAACCAAGACACTCTTGAGGTCTCGGCCCTTTAGATCGAGAATCCGATCTTCTGCAATATAGCGATCGAGCTGCATTGAAAAATTTTATCCCGGGTTAAGCGGGCACAGTTCCCTTAACAATCCGAACGCTATTTCTCCCACTCAAGCGCTCCTTTTTTCATCTCGTAGAATAGCCCTACGATCAACACTACTAGAAAGAACAAGATCGGCATGAGAATCGGGAAATTGTTATGAATAAAGTCACGATACACGACCGCCCACGGGATAAGGAATACAATCTCTATATCGAACAAGATAAAGAGCATAGCTGTTACGTAAAACTTTACCGAGAAGCGAGTATGAGCAACGCCTTCCGTTGGCACACCACACTCATATGGCGTACCTGTAATTGCCGATTTCTGACGTATTCTTTGCCCAAAGATGTGACTGGCTGCAATCACCGATACAGCGATCACTATAGCCAAGATAACCTGAACAAAAATGGGAAGGAAGGATTCGAGAGACATCTAAGACAAGATCAAGATGGGATACCGTTGGTTTTCAAGCTGTTTCTGCCAAGGCAATC
>CALGUT010000369.1 GCA_937920335.1 uncultured Opitutales bacterium | reverse complement strand
TACTCGCGCAGAGATAACTACCGTTGAACATCTACAAAGAATAGACCGTCATCGGCCTCAAGATTTACACCTGTAATGCTGTGTCCTCATAGTACGGTTCCACAACAAACCGGAGCTGACTGGAAAGAATAGTCCGTCTTCGCCTAAATAAAGGTTACTGAGTCATCCCATGGTCGGGTGTAAGCACAAACCAATTGCCTTCCGCAGGAACCGTTGAAAACGTCAGGGACAGCAGGTTCGAAATCAAAAGCCATCAGGTAGCGCTTTCAGCTTATAAATCCATGTAAATAAAGTTTCAGAACACCTATGGAGTAGTCTCTACCGCGGACGATCCTGTGTAATAAAAACTCGGGAAAACTAAAAGTCTTGCGGAATGAACCGTAACTAAATTCCAGAAACTCCATCCAGATGAATATTCGAGAAAAACTATCAAACCTCCATCGCAAATTAGTCATCTCTTATGAGGAGGGCGAAAAACTGGGAAACGTTACCAACCTATATTTCGACAAATCGAACTGCAGTATTCTCGGATTGTCAGTGGCTTCACGTTTCAGCATGAGTGATGGTGATTCCTTCATCCCTTTCAGCGCGGTTCATAAATTGGGAAAACATGTAGTCATCGTATCAGGAAAAGAGGACCTAGTGAAGCTCCCACAGGACATCGCCGGTAACAGCCTGAAAGACCTTAAGGGTATCAAGGTGGTCACCCAGGATGGGAAACACCTGGGCGAACTCCTGGATGTAAACGTCTTTGCCAAAAGTGGCGTGATTTCTGAGATTATACTCTTCGGACCTAAAAAGATGAAAATAGACGTCAAGAGGGACGATCTCAGCATTGGTCCCGACGCGATCATTGTTCCTACTAAATACCAAAAGCGTATTAACGATATTGATACCACTGAAGACGGTGGTTTTTTAGTCCACACTGGCCGGGCGCATCTTACCGTTACTGAGTCCATCAAGAACGCATTCGTGGGCATGACGTCAAAGATACAACTCTCCGAGGAAGCCGACTCCATTCACCAATCGTTTATGAGCGAAGACCAGTTGAAACAGGAGCCTCAAAAAACGAATGGTAGAAAGCTGGTAGACAGTAAGTGAGCCAAGGAATTTAGATTCGCAAACAGTTTATCCATCGATTCCTGACGATCCAGCGATGCGATCACACGCAGCCTAACCTGCTTTACCGCGGAGACTCTTGAAACCATCCTCGGCGGACTGACATCGAATCCCGAAAAAGAGGAACGCACAGGCGGATATGCAAAAGCCTTTCATCCCTCAAGCACCAGGGTTGATCTAGCTGGAATCAAAAACTTTCCAGTCTTTGTTTCCAAAGTCCGTCCGGAGCGGATGATTATACCATCCTGTTTCTCAATCAACCGATCTTCGACTTCCTGTGCTTCTGACGAGAGGTTATGAATCACGAGCAAGGTTTAATAATCCCCCTTCAAAGTATACGAAACCAAAAGTGGATTGCCCAAATCGTGCCGATTGATTTCTCCATCACTGAACGCAACATGATCATTTCGCAAATGAATGAGTCGTTTGAAATGCCTCTGGAGTGAAGCAGGATCTACCGATTGAACCGACAGAGGGTGAATACCCTCGAGGAACTGTTCATCGGATGCCATCCAGTTGGTCTGGCTTAGATCCTCACCCGGCTCGGCCCAAGCCTACCTCACCGACGTCCTCAAAAAACTTCCAGCATTGACCAACCTCCAGGCCGCCGAACTTACGCCAGATAAGTGGAACGCTCAGAGCAACTGATACGCCGGACGCTTACCGTAGAAAGGCGGCGCTTTACAGGAACGAGGGATCGGATATAAGAATCATTCAATGAAACTGTACGCTCTCCGGAAATTCCATAATGCCGTTCTCTGGGTGGCATTGTCTTCATTCACGATACTCACAAGCTCCATTGCAGGTAGTGAACTTGCTTCGGACGCATTGACGGAAATCTCTTCGAAACTGCAGTCCTTTGTGGATTCAGGGGAAACAACCGGTGTCGTTATTCTGGCTGCCCACCAGGGCAAGATTATTTCGCATTCGGCATTCGGTTACCAATCGGTTGAAGCAAAGAAACCCATGCACACGGACAGCATCTTCTGGGCTGCCTCCACATCCAAGCCGTTTGTGGCCGCGGCAGTGATGATGCTCGTGGAAGATGAAAAACTGAACCTGGATGATCCGGTGAGTGAGCACATTCCTGAGTTCCAAGGCATGCTGATGACCGTCCCGGATTACGGCTACGCTCCGAGCGAGGTTAAGCTGGTGAAGCCGGACCGTCCGCTAACCCTACAGGATTGTTTGAACCACACCCACGGATTGCCGGCGACAGCAGGAACAGAAGCCGCTGAGAGTATCAAGGAACGAGTGATGGCCTCAGCCCGCAGCACGCTTGATTGGGAACCAGGCTCAAAATGGCGATATGGTTCGGAAGGCCTGCATGTGGCGGCCTACCTCGTCGAGAAATACTCCGGCATGAGTTATGCGGATTTCCTCAAGAAACGGATCTTTGAGCCTCTCGGAATGAAGGATACCTATTTCATGCTGAAGGATGTTCCAAAAGATCGACTGGTTGAGCACTACAGTCGGGACAAGGGTGAAAAAGAATGGAAGGTGGATCGTTTCAACGATCCTGTGTATTTCAATCCTGCTGGAGGCCTCTATTCCACAGCTGAAGATATGTCCCGCTTATACCAGATGATGCTAAACGATGGCACCTACAGGGGGCAAAGATTTCTCTCGAAACAGTCAGTCAAACGACTGACCACCATCACCTGCGGACATCTGGAAACAGGTGACCATATTCCGAATTGTTTTTCAGCCCTGGGTTTTCGCGTGGTGCGGGAAGTGACCGATCCTAGGACCACAGGTCTGAATCCGGGTGCCTTCGGCCATGGTGGCTCTGGAGGCTCCATCATCTGGGCGGATCCGACAAACGATACGGTCTATATCTTCATGCGAAACAACTGGGGCTCCAGCCAGACTCCCATGATAAAGACCTTTCAGGGAATCGTCAGCACGGCAGTGAAATAAGACCGAGCTGAAGGAAGGGGACGGACCCAGAGTCGTTTAGCGTCTTGAGCTGCTTGCGGCGAAAGCCAAAGATGACAGGGACCTACCAGATGAAGCTGAAGGGTACTGACCAAGCCCACATTTTCACCCATATTTTTGGTGTAAATAAACGCTATAGAAATCTTGAATGAATAAACCTCCATCACCTTTCACCCCAACTTCCTTCCTTTCCAAGACGCCACGGCGTTCAGATGTCGCCACCAAACCTCCTGGATGAGGGTGTTGAACGCTGTCTGAATTTTCTGCAGGAGCATGCGGCCGAAGATCCATTACTTGCCTTCTGCACTTGAGAAATAGGAGTGGAAGGCTAGGGAGTGTTTTTAAATTCCTCAA
>CALGUT010000368.1 GCA_937920335.1 uncultured Opitutales bacterium | reverse complement strand
CAACATACCGAGGAAAAGGGTCGTCGTGGCACCTTTGCCATTGAGACGTTTATTGAAGCGGCCGAAGAGGAACACGGTACCGGATGGAATCACCATAAATCCGGCCACCGTCATCGCCAGATCAAACAGCGCACTATTCATATTCATAAAAATGGGCGCCGCAAGTATACCCCAGATCAAATTCCCTGCAGCAAACACCTTCCCTACGGCAACCGCTTCACCTTGCGAAGCCTTCTTACGAACCAGCGGATAAATATCCAAAGCCACCACACTCGAGACGGCGTTGATCCCGGAATCCTGACTGGACATCATGGCCGCGACCATACCTGCGAGAACCAAACCCGATAATCCAACTGGCAGAAAGTCGCGGACCATCGTCGTATACAATGTATCCGTATTTTCAACACCGGCGTAAAGTACCGCAGCTACCAGCCCTGGAATTAGAAACAACACCACGCCAAAAAGCTTCAAATAAGCGCCCAATAACATACCGCACTGCGCATGGTGCTTATTCTTTCCCGCCAGAACCCGTTGTAGAATCTGAATCGATGTGAAGGCGTAGAAAGCAGAGTGCAATAGCTGCCCTGAAAGCACGGCCGTCCAGGGAAACTCTTTGTCGTTCGCCGGACGCAATAGTTCGAAATTGTTGGGGAGTGCATCGTGAATAACGCCTATTCCACCTACCTTCCAAAGTCCGATGACGGCCACCAGTAATCCCCCAACGATCATTATCACAACCTGCACCATATCCGTGATCACTACCGAAGTGAGACCGCCAAAGATGGCGTAGAGCCCAACCGTACAGGCGATACAAATACCACACATGACGACCGTGGTTTGATTCACCTCCCATCCAAATAGGCTGAGAATTCCGAGTGAGGCCGTGTAAATGGCGATGGGACTCGCCAAGACATTTTGCAAGACAAAGGTCCCGCCGAATATCACCTTCGAAGAGGTATTAAAACGGAGTTCCAGAAATTGGGGAATCGTATAGATCTTACTCCGCAAATAGAGCGGGATAAATACCATCGCTGAAATCGTCAGCATAATACCTCCCAGGAGTTCAGGATTGAACGCCGCGAATCCGGCCCGTGCCGCTTTCCCGGTCCACGCCACAAAGAACGTCATATTGATGTTCGTGGCGAACAGCGAAAACCCGATCATTACCCAAGTAAACTGGCGCCCCCCCAGAAAATAGTCCTCTGCAGAACCCGATTTTTTACGTCCGACCCAGACTCCAAGAATCGTCACGGCGATTAAGTAAGCTCCAACAACGGTCAGATCGATTATTTGCTCAGTTGTCATGGGGTATCAGTTAGAAGCAACGGGGTTGCCAGTTGATTAGTTAGATCAGCTCAAAGGGGTAGCACACTCAGATTGCCTGACCAAAACAAATGCGACTTGACCGTAATCTTCCAGATCGGACTCCTAAATCTAACACCTCCAGCATTTACAGCGCAATGACTTGGAATTGAATGACACCCGCCGATCTAACACTAACCGACACAGACAATCGGAGCTGGAAATTCTTAGATTATTTACCCAACCTCATCCACTTGAAAATAAACAGAATCACCCCACTAATACTTTCTTCAGCCCTCCTCTTGTTGATCGGATGCAACCATGAACCTTCCACGGATATCGACTGGTCCAGCTACTTGGGTGACAAGGCATCTAGCCAATACTCGGAAGTAAATCAAATCACTCCCGAAAATGTGGACCAGCTGGAAATTGCCTGGACCTACAACGCCCGAAAGGAAGGGGAGCAAACGGGCGGCCTAATGGAATGCAACCCGTTAATCATTGATGGCGTGCTTTATGGAACGAACTCCCGACTGATAGCATTCGCTATCAATGCGGCTACTGGAGAAGAACTGTGGCGTTTCAGTCATTCCGCGTATCTCAAGGACTTCGGTATTGAAACGACATCCGGCGGCGTCAATCGAGGGTTAGTCTTTTGGTCTGACGCTTCCGATCGACGCATTCTTTTCGGCGTTCAATCTCGGCTCTTTGCCCTCGATGCTCAAACAGGAACGCCAATTCAATCGTTTGGCACCGACGGATTCATTAACCTAAAACTGGGGCTGGGCCGCGATATCGGCAAATCGCGCTACTCGTCCAACACCCCGGGTGTCGTTTTCGGAGACCTTATTATCATGGGAAGCAGCGTCCCGGAGAACCTTCCAGCGGCGCCCGGACACATACGCGCTTTCAACATACGCACGGGCGAGCAAGTCTGGCGTTTCAATACCATCCCCCACCCGGGTGAATTCGGTTACGAGACCTGGCCGGAAGACGCTTACCAAAGGATCGGTGGCGCAAACGTATGGACCGGCATGGCGGTTGATGAAGAGCGTGGGTTGGTTTATTGCCCAACGGGTTCCGCTTCCTACGACTTCTATGGAGCGAATCGACTGGGTGCTAATTTGTTCGCCAACTCTTTGATCTGTCTGGATGCGCGCACCGGCAAACGCGTTTGGCACTACCAAACAGTGCCTCACGATATCCTCGATTACGATCTTCCTTCACCTCCCAACCTGTTTACAGTTACCCAAGATGGAAAAGAGATTCCAGCAGTATCGGTGCTCACAAAGCAGGGCTTTGTCTTTAGTTTCAATCGCGTCACGGGTGAGCCGCTCTTTCCGATTGAAGATGTCCCTGTACCCCCATCAACCATGCCAGGGGAAGATGCTTGGCCCGTCCGCAAACGACCCACCAAACCCGCTCCTTACACAAGAGAGCAGTTTACCATTGATGACGTCACAGATATTTCTCCTGAGTCTCAGGCTCAGATCCTGGCACGCTACAAAACCGTCCGTCCGCACATCCCTTTCCAACCCTTGACTGAAAAGCAGGATACCATTGTTCATCCGGGCATGCTTGGCGGCGCTGAATGGGGCGGCGGTGCTGCAGACCCCAACGGCGTTCTTTACTTCAACAGCAATGACCTGCCCGCGATTATCACCGTCATTGATCTCGAAAATACGACGTCTCAGGCCCAGTCGATATTCACGCAGAACTGCGCCCTCTGCCACGGAGCTGACCTCAACGGTGGCAACGCATTTGGACAGGAAATACCGAGCCTGGTCGGAGTATCTGAGCGACTCGAGTTTAACGACATCATGACAGTCATCAAACAGGGCCGTAACACCATGCCGGCTTTCCAACACATGAGCAGTGATCTGGTATATCAATTGGCTAAATACGTCATGGATCCGGAAAACTACGATGAAAGTGACTTCGACCAGAAAGAAGAAAATACGGATACCCTGCGCTACATGCATACAGGGAATAATCTATGGAATGATTCTCAGGGTTACCCAGCCATCAAACCACCCTGGGGAACGCTCAACGCGATCGATATGAACACGGGCGAGTATCTCTGGAAGAAAACCTTTGGCGAATACCCTGAGCTGATCGAAAAAGGCCTTCCACCCACCGGCCGTAAGAACCTCGGCGGCCCCATCGTCACGGCCGGGGGGGTGCTCTTTATCGGTGCGAGCCTGGACGGCTACATGCGCGCTTACGATATGAAGACCGGCGAAGAGCTTTGGCGGGACCTGCTTCCATTCGGCGGCTTTGCAACACCATCTACCTACACGGTCGACGGGAAGCAATACGTCGTTATTGCTGCCGGCGGTGGCAGAGGCACCCCAACGTCTGACCTTTATGTCGCTTACGCCCTTCCGTAAGCAACTCTGAGGGTAACGCATCGTAAATTTTTAATTTAAACCATTAGAGAAATTGTGAGTTTCCCGTATGCTCCGTAAATAAAAGGTTTGCCGAAGAAAGAACGTAGCTTCTTGCTGGAGTCTATCCTTACTTAGATTCCCCTTTTATCTCATGGCCTATCAATCAGAATCTTATTCTGAATCCAACAGATATAGTCGCTACTTCCGCGTATCCATCTGGTTGGTATTTACTACCTTTATATCCTTTATCTCAACTCAATCACTCTCGGCCGCCGCTGAAGCTGTCGATAACGCGAATGAGGAAGCTGAAAGAGCAACTGCGAGCAATGATGGTAGCGATAGCATCGTCAGCGAGAAAGATGAAGTCAGCCTGGTAGAAGATTCATCTGTCGCAGAAGCGGTTAAACGCCGCCCGGACCTCAATTTTGCCAATGTAACCATCGACGGGGAGAACTCGGGCATATCCCTGTCTAGCTTGTCTGCCGACGATGTGGAATCCGTAGAAGTCATGAAGGCAGTCACGCCAGATATAGATGCCGATTCTAGAGGCGGATCAATCAGCTTAAAAACCCGTCCTACCTACGCTCAAAAGAAACGGGTAACGGCCTTGGAAGGCACATGGTATTATGATTCACTCGACTCAGCACAGGGCTACCGTGGAAGGGCTTCATTCAACGGCCCGCTGAACGAAGGGAGAACTTGGGGCGCTCGCGCATCCGTTAGTTTTCGTGAATCACCTTATGCGATGCAAACGCTCTATCAGGACTGGCAATCTGAGGCTATTGACGGAAATGAGGAATTTGTACTTCGAGACACCGGCTACGGAATATATGAACGAAATATCGAATCGGTCGATCTCAGCCTTGCATTGGATTACAAAGCTACCGATTCCCTAAATTTCTACTGGAGAGCCAGCTCTGAAAGCGACGACTACACCACTTATTACAGTATATTGAAGTACCGTTTCTTCAGGGGGGATTACCTCTCCACCGATGAAGAAGGTGGGAACGTTGAGGATGCTGACATTCGGAACTCGATCTGGAACTACACCACCCGTAGTGACGAGTCTGAAATGACGGTTGGTGGTAACTATGAGAAGGACGATTTGACCATCGACTTCAAATACACCGTCATCGACGACGAAATCGAATACGTCAATTATTTCCAGGCAGACTGGGTACTGAAGGATGTCGACATGCGCTACGATTTTAATGACGACGCCCGTTTCCCCACTACATCGATCACAGACGGCAAGGACATTCAGGATGCGGACAGTTACGAATTCGAGGATCTGGCCGATCGCTACTTTCTAGGAGCAGAAACGGACAGTATTGGAGCCATCAATCTGAAATGGGATGCTCCCCTCGGCTATGACAACATCTTCGTAAAAACAGGTTACAAAATGCGCACTCGGGAAAACGAGCGGATTTCCGAATATAATATCTATGATCAGTATGACGGCGACTACACCGTGGGGACCGTTCTCTCAGGCACTACCTACCCTGGTATTCTGGACGGCCGCTACGATCTCGATACGATCCCCGACGCGGCGGAGGCAGAGTCTTTTTTCAAAGCCAATATAGACGACTTTACCCTTAACGAGAGAAGAACCCGCGAAAACAGCGACCCCAACACCTACGTCGCCAATGAATCCGTGGATTCCTACTATGGCATGGTGAGTATGGAATTCGGAAAATGGCGCACCATACTGGGTCTGCGGAACGAAGCTACCCAGGTCGACTTCGTGGGCAACGAAGTCATCCTGGAAGAAAACGATCAAGGAGACGTAGTGTATAAGGAAACCAATGCCGTGCCCGGTGAGTCCTCTTACGACAACTTTTTTCCTAACGCTCACTTCCGGTACAACTTGACGGATGCCATCACCATAATCGGCTCCTTCACCAATACCATCGACCGTCCCCGTTACACCTACCTCGTTCCTTACCGCAGAATCAATCTGGAGGAGCAAGAAATCGAAGAAGGCAATCCGAGTCTGAAACCCACGCTCTTTACGAACTACGATCTGTCGGTTGATTTCGAACTGTTCAGCGACGCCCGATTATCAGTAGAACTCTTTAACAGATCGGTTGAGGATTTCGTGTTCAGCCAACAAAGTATTATACAAAGTGGCGTCTACCAAGGCTTCGAATTAGAGACTTACGAGAACAGTGCATCCGCCGATATCCTGGGAGCAACCATCACTTGGCGGCAGTCACTGAAGGGGCTGGCCATGCTACCAGACGGACTGTCATTGAACGCCAACTACACGACTCAAAAATCAGAGATCGAATATCCAGCAAGGCCGGGTGACATTTTACCTCTGACCCAGACACCCGATAACGAGCTGAAGCTTACCCTTTCCTACCAACGCGAGAAGTTCTTCGCCCAAGTTCGCTATGCCTACGAAGACTTAATCCCCATACGCATTGCCAGCAACAGCGACGAAGATCTCTATTTACTTCCCAACGGCCAGTTCGACCTAAGCTTCACCTACCAACTGAAAAAGAACATTCGCCTCTTTGCGGATGTTCGGAACGTCACCAATGAAGCCTACTACGATCGCTACGAAGGGGAATCGAATCGCCCTGCGGGCTTCCGCTACCTTCCCTGGACAATGTCGTCGGGTGTTCGCGTAGAACTATAGAGAGAATAACCAACTACTCATTCAGTCGCAGAAACTGCCCCTGCACAGTATTAAACGAATCGTTGTCCTTTCCGCGTCCAGCGCCAGTAAAGTTCAAGGTAAACCGATCGTCATCGAACCACTTCGTTGGAAAACCGACGAAAAAGATATTTTGCTCCCACGTTAGCTCGCTCCCTTCCCGCACCGCACCAAAAGGCTGCAATACATCGTAATATTCAACGGTCGTCCAAGGCCCCCAAGGAGCTGGTGCGTCGAAGATACCTATTAACCCACGCGCGTTCCCCGTATGTTGAATCGACAACAAAACACGCTTAAATCCGGGATGATAAGAGGCCGACAAACACCAGCCTGCACCGTTAGCATCTTCAAAGACCGGCTGCTTCTGCGCTAAGGAACCCCATCGTGGCTTTCCCTTTGAATCTAACCCCACAAAAAATTCGTGGCTCGACTTGCTCGCCATCAGCTCATCTGGACGAACGCGTGAGAGATAAAGGATTCCAGGTTTATGAACGACGAGTCCCACACCAATTGGCCCTTGATGCTCCATCGTAGTGTTCTCAGGCGCGATAAAATAGGAATACACATAATCACCGAAAGCCTCCGGCATACCAGCATTGTCCTTTCCGAAATTCAAGAACGTCGGAATCGTTAAATATTCGTCCTGAGTAAACCGCCAGTCTGCCTTGGACCAGCTGGCTCCTTTATCTTTCGACATTGCTAGCTCAACGTACTCGTAGTGATTCCGGTAGTCTTTGCCGTCCGGATGATCAGGCACTACCCACATGTAGAGCACTCCCTCAACACTGATCATTCCCCAGCTTTTCCCATCAAAGCTCGCTTCAGTCTTTGCTTCGAAGCCACCCCAAACATTATACCCCCTATAGTCGTCACTATGACCTTCAATACGCGCAACTCCGAGTCCAACTCGGCCACGACCATTCGTTCCACCGAAACCACCTCCATCCCCCCAGGCACCATAGAGATGATCGTCGTCCGACCAAGTCAGTTGGAAATTGTCGCTTCCGGGCGCGTGTCGTTGATGGGTCGACCAGTCCAGTTCTATACCCTGAGTAACAGAACTCTCAGGATACGGAAGCGCTGCACTCAGCCCCGTGAACCCAACTAGGCTCACCAGTAACAATTGGACACGAAACTCTCCCATCACTCTGGTAACGCGAAGCAGTAATAACTATCACTCGATGGCGTCTGATGAATACTGCCTCCACCGCCGGCAATGACTACGTACTGACGGCCTTGATACATAAACGTAGATGGTGTCGCATAACCGGAACCATCCATCTGGTAATACCACAGCTCTTCGCCCGACTCTTTGTCGAACGCACGAAATCGTTCATCTAACGTTGCTCCAATAAAGACTAAGCCACCGGCCGTTACCACCGGTCCACCAATATTAAAAGTACCCGTTGGAGGCAATCCTTGTGCCTCCAGCTCAGCGTAGGTACCCAAGGGCACCGACCAATTGAAGTCTCCGCTATTCATATCAATAGAATGCAACTGCCCCCAGGGACGTTTATTGATAGGATAACCATCCTGATCGTGAAAATCGTGATGCCCCGTCGATAGGTAGGGAATGTCACCTGTCCAGGTAAACTGAACGTTCTCTGTCTCGATCATCTCGTCATGGCGGTCATCAAAGAGAAACGCCAAAATCGCCTCGCGTTCGAGCTCAAGAAAAGACGCCCATGAAGGCATTTGCCCCCGCCCTTCAGTGATAATTTTCATAACTTCTTCCCTACTTAATCTTTCCTTAACCGTACGCAACGCAGGAAACTCGACACCATTTATGATACCACCACTATCCAATCCGTGGCAGTTTGAACAGATCGCCTGATAAATTCTCTCTCCAAGTTCTGGCATAGCGAGCTCATCTTCCATCTTCGCTTCGCGCATGGAAATCCATTCAGCCTCGTTACTCGAGTTTATATAGAGCGTATTGTCCGCCGGATCAAACGCTGCGCCTGGCCACTCGGAGCCGCCATTAAACTGCGGAGACATCACCAGTTTCTCGAAACCCGGTGGGGTAAAAATCGGACCTAACTTAAAGTCTTTCAATTGCTCTAACACATAGGCTCTCGATTCTGGGCTCAGGTCTGTCACGTCATCGAGCGTAAAATCCTGATCTGTGTAGGCTACTGGTTTTATGGGAAAAGGTTGCGTCGGAGCGGCCACCTCGCCCGGAATCTCTGACGGCGGAACCGGACGTTCTTCAACCCCAAAGATGGGTTCCCCGGTCTCTCTATCCAACACGAACAGGTGCCCCATCTTACTCGGTTGAGCCACGGCATCGATCTCCCTCCCATCTTTTGTCAGAGTGATCAGCGTAGGCGGTGTCGGCAGATCATAATCCCAGAGGTCGTGATGCACCGTTTGATAGTGCCAGATACGCTCACCCGTCTCCGCATCGAGTGCCAACACACAGTTGGCAAACAAGTTGTCTCCGATTCTATTACCACCCCAATGATCGTAGGTAGCTGAACCAGTCCCCATAAACACCATCCCACGTTCTTCATCGAGAGTTATCCCCCCCCAGGCATTGGCACCTCCCACATACTTGTAGGACTCGGGCGACCAGGTATCATATCCATACTCACCCGGGTGCGGCACCGTATGAAAGATCCACTTGCGCTCACCGGTGCGCACATCGAAGGCGCGAATGTGACCAGGGTTGGCTTGTCCAGGCCCCTCACCAACGCTGCCTCCGATAATCAAGAGGTCATTATAGATCACGGCTGGTCCACGGGAATCGAAGCGCCGAACAATACCATCATGATCAAGATTCTGTGTCAGATCCAGTCTCCCCTGATCACCAAAACTTTCAACCAACACTCCCGTCTTTGCATCAATACAGAGATACTTATTTGCGACCCCATAAAACAGTCTCTCATCATTGCCGTCCTCCCAATGAACGATCGCCCGTGTTTTACCGGTCGCTCCAGATTCTTCATAGGGATCGAATTCCCAAATCTTCTTAGCCGTATCCGGCTTCATCGCCACAATTTTCTGCCCGACAGTCACTAGGTAAAGCACACCATTCACCATCAGTGGATTAAATTGGATCGCCGTATTCCGACCTTCCACGAAATCATCCACCCGGAACCGCCAAACCAACTCGAGCTCCTGCACATTCGTACGGTTTATCTGATTCAGAGCTGAATACTTGGCGCCTCCCCAATCGCCGTTGTAGCGACGCCAATCGACGTCTTCGACGATCGCTGATTTCTCTGGTGGCCCGCTACAACCCGAGATAGCCGCACAGGCAGCTAGCATTAAAACGAACAAAGAAGAATCTAGGGTTAACGACATGGAGCAGCTTTGGGGTAGGAATCTTCCAGAAGTATCCCAGAAGTTTCTAATTCATCACAAGCTGAAAACAGTCACTCCAGCAGCGCAAAGCAATAGAAGCTATCCCCAGACTTCGTCTGCAGTTTTCTGCCCCCACCACCCGCGATGACAACGTACTGTCGCCCATCGATTTCGAAGATAGCAGAAACGGCCCAACCAGGAGTTATACCACACCCTCAATGACCCTGACTGTATCAATAATCTCGCGACAAAAGATGAGTATTCAGAAATTCGAAGAGATCTCCCTCAGCAACTGAGACAAAAACTCATAGAACAAAAAGATCCACGGGCGCTCGGTTACGGAAACAATTTTGAAAGTTACCCCTACTACCAACGTTTACCTGAAACAGGATTTGGCGGCTTCATGGAATACGGAACCTACAATCCAGCCTTTATGATCGAAAGTCCCTCGACTCCTTAAAGTCGATACATCCACGGAAATCCCCGCTCTCAATATGTCTCACCAGGCTGCTTGTGAAATTCTGGACTGGTTTAAAGAAGTTAACAAGGACGGTGTCACCACAACCAGGTGGATGGGTCTAGTAATGGCCCGTTTGGCTGTGTCCTTTTAGCCTATAACTCTTCATCGGTGCTTTCGATCGATGAGAGGTCTCCAGGGGACTGCTCAGGATCGTAGCGCTGGATAAACTCCTTGAACCAATGAATATCGCTGACTCGATCTAGGCTTTCCTCACCAGTAAGGTCTGAATCATTCGGGACATAAGCCTGCATGAGTCCCCGTGTTGCTTCGCGTAATTGATTCAAATTCCCAGATTCGGTTTCTACTCCACCAAATTCATAAACGTTCATGGCTTGATTAAACGAATTCCATGCCTGTCGTTGATCAGCCGTTAGGTCACTGGCAGGAACAACAAACGACTCGGATACTTCCGGGCTCGTAGTTTCCTGAATTAAAACCGCCAGCTCTTTGACCGCTTCCATCCGCTCCACCATCGACCTTAAGGAACCGATAGATTCTGACAAAAACCCGGATACAAGTTGCTGTTCTTCTTGAGCGGCAGTTATTACCTGTTGCTGCTCCTTAACGATTTCAGGCAGCTTGAGATCGGCGGCCAATTCCCCCGCATGTTTGGGCACCGGAATTCTTAACTCCTCGTTCAGGACCACCCGTTTAGACGCCCTCCGGTTCCCCTGTCGGCTCGGTCCCGTGGCGACATCATTAAAGATGGAAATCAGGAAACTCAGATTGGCATCCGGTATCGCATAGGCGTTCTGAACATTCTTTATGACCTCAAGAAGGGTTTCATCACGACCCACCTGATAGATTTTAAAATTATAATTTTGCTCGTTATAGAGGGTGCCTGAGACCTGGCCCATCTCCATTAAACTTTGATACGTTTGCTCCGAGAGCAGCGTTGCACGATCTAAACCATTCGAAGCCAATTGGAGGGCAGTCAATCCGCTGCGAATATCATTGATCAGCCTGCCAGGCTCCCCAGCCATTTTCCTCTTCGTTAAATTGCTGCAATGTCTCGCCCACCAACTCGTTGACCGTGGTTTGCACATCAACGGCACGGTCCCTTTGCTCGTCATAGGCCTCCTGCAACTGTGTCAATCTGGCGTTTAGCCTGTCTTCCATAGCCAGCGTCAGTGTGGACTGAGTAAGCAGCAGCTCTTTCATCAAACTGTCTTCAGCACCTTCATAATTCAGAACCACCGCTACTTCGGCTATCTGAGGCATCTGAGGCGCTTCTTCGACGGGCTGGACGGCTTCTGAAATTTCCTCTGAAGTCTCAATCGGTGTCTCCATGGGAGTCCCAGCAAGGTGCTTCCAAAGCCATGCGTCCTTACTCTCCCTGACAACGGTGTAGGTAAGCGTAAAGAGGAATAGACACACGAGTAACCCCAACAGTAGCTTGCCTAAAATAGAGGATTTCTTGGATGTTGCTGCTTCCAGCGTATGGTCTTGGGTATTCATAATTTCACGCTTTTTAAAGCCCATTACTCATGAGTAGGAGGGTCAATGCTTATCCCATAAGCCTTTAACTGTTTTTTAATTTCTACAGGGACAATAGTGGGCGCATCCATGTCTCT
>CALGUT010000367.1 GCA_937920335.1 uncultured Opitutales bacterium | reverse complement strand
TTTGATCCCTGCCATCGATGCCAAACTGGGAAACCAGTCCATCGCCGTGATTACCTCAGCTGATTCATAGGATGATCGAATACCAACACCCGGGCCCCAAGCGATGGCTGGAACACGAATGCCTCCTTCGTAGGTTGATAACTTTCGTCCCTGGATGGGTTGGCTATCGTTTCGGCCGGGACCTCGACCATTGTCGGAAGCGTAAACGACGAGTGTGTTATCCGCGAGGTCGAGTTCGTCGAGGGTTTTGAACAAGCGGCCTACATGGTGATCCAATTCTTGAATGGCATCACCGTAGTCACCCCACTTTGACGACCCCTTAAAGGCCTCACTCACCCCGAGTGGATTATGCAACATGGTGTGAGGAAGGTAGAGGAAGAAAGGGCCTTCCTTGTTCTCTTCGATAAACCTGATTGCTTCGTCGGTATAGCTTCGGGTGAGTTCGGCGGGATCTGGTGGACGTTTTACGACTTCATCGTTTTTCATGAGCGGTACGCCGCCGATGTCTTCGAAGTAAACGATTTCAACAGGGTCTAAGTTATGATGTAGACCGAAGTAATAATCAAACCCTTGGTTCTTCGGTAGAAATGGCTCCTCGAAACCGAGGTGCCATTTCCCGATACAGGCGGTCGCGTATCCGTTTTCCTGAAACAACTCACCCATCGTTGTTTCATCGGGATGAATGCCAGAACCGGAATCGGCGCGGTGAACCCAGATATGGTTTCCAACTCGTCTTGGGTAGCAACCGGTCAAAAGACCAGCGCGGGATGGGCTACAGATGGGCGCGGCTGCATAGTAGTCGGTAAAGCGAATACCTTCGTTTGCCATTTGATCGATGTGGGGTGTTTCGACCTCGGTGGCTCCGTAACACCCCAGGTCGTAGTATCCTTGATCATCGATAAATATAAAGATTACGTTCGATTGGGTGACTGCGGATAGCGCAGTAACTAGTAAACAGAGGCAGGGTAGAAGTCTCATAGCTGATTTGAAACCCACACCATAATCTCTGCGTGGGAGTGAACTCAAGCCAGCTTTGGCTATTTTTATAGTTACGAGGGCTCGAGAAGATCCCACTTGTTTCCGAAGCAGTCCTGGAATTCAGCTACGGTGCCATAGGGCTCTGATCTTGGCTCTTCGAGAAACGTAACGCCCTTTTTTCGATAATTGTCGTAGTCGCGGTAAAAATCGTCCGTGTGTAGAAACAAGAATACCCGTCCGGCTCCCTGGTTTCCGATCATTTGTTTCTCTTCGTTTGTGACTGCCTCAGTCAGAACGATACCGGTGCCGGCCGAACCTTTTGGTGTAACAAGCAGCCAGCGTTTGTTGTCTCCCAGGTCGGTGTCTTCCAGTAGATCAAAATCCATGACTTCCGTGTAATAGGCCTTCGCCTCGTCGTATGAAGGGACTATGATAGAAAGGTATCCGATTTTTTGTTTCACGGTTTCAATAGATGCTTTTGCGAAGCTGGGATATGGTCGTAGCGAAGCTCTCCTCCGATTAATCGCATCAGGGTGCGTCTTTCTCCACGGGCTGGATCCTTAAAGAGATAAGCTGATTCAGCGTCCGGGAATTCGGCAAATTGAGCGGTTGTTTTGTCGTAAATAGCTTTTAATCGGGCGACGACATCCGGGTGTTGATCAGCCACGTTGAACTGTTCTTCCGAGTCGTTCTCCAAGTCGAAGAGCATCATTTCGGTCGGCTCGACGCCTCCGGTTATTCCTGGGTATTGGTAAGGGCGAGGTTGTTCAAAGGGGGCGAGGATTGTAATGCCATCTGGTCCGCGGGGATCTTTCCAGGCTTTTATCTCATCGGGGTCTAATACGTACTGGTTTATGGGCCCCGGACTTATAACGTGAAGCTTCCAGTTGCCGGAACGAACGCAAGCCAGCTTATCACTGCGCATGCCGAAGATCGCTTCGTGTGGGCTCTTGGCTTCGGCATCAGTCAGTAGTGGTAGGATGTTGCGTCCGTCTATGATCCGATCACTGGGAATGCGAGCACCGGCAAGGGCTGAAATCGTGGGTAGCATGTCCACCGTCGCGGCTGGTTCATGATTAATGACTCCGGCTGGAATGGTGCCGGGCATTCTAGCGATCATGGGAACTCTCAGGCCGCCTTCCCAGGTCCGGCCTTTCATACCTCTCAGGTTTCCGTTCGAACCTCCGTAAGACGCCCCGTTGTCGGAGGTGAATATAACCAGGGTGTTCTTGTCGAGATGGAGCTCATCGAGCTTGTCGAGGATACGTCCAACCGAGAAATCAAGCTCGGCCATGACATCTGCGTATAGATCGTCTGGAGTCTCCGGCGTATAAAAATCGTCCGATACAGCGAGCGGTTTGTGAGGCATCGCCATCGGTAAATAGATGAAGAACGGATTGTTTTTGTGGGTCTCGATAAATTCCAGAGTTCTGTCTGTATAAGTCTGGGTGAGTTTTGCTTGGGGAACCGGGTATTCGACGACCTCTTCATTTTCCACCAGTTGGACGGGATACATATCGTTGGAATAAAGGATGCCATAATATTCATCAAATCCTTGTGTGCGAGGGAGCCATTGTTCCCGGTGACCCAGGTGCCACTTGCCGAACATGGCTGTTTGGTAGCCACGGTCTTTTAGCAACTCTGCGATCGTGACCTCGGACGAGGGTAGCCCAAAGTTGCTTTCTCCTGCATCTGGAGCTGGGTTTCTGACGAGGGTGTGACGAAATGGGTAACGTCCTGTAAGTAAGGTTCCGCGAGACGGTGCACAATAAGGAGTCGGAACATAAAAGCTGGTAAGCTTGGCACCTTCTGCCGCCATCCTGTCGAGTCGTGGAGTTTTGAAGGGGGAGTTTTCGAAGAATGTACTGACGGAACCGTATCCGAGATCATCTGCAAAGATCAGCACGATATTCGGTTTCTCCGGAGTTTTGTGAGACGTCGCCTGGGCGATGGATCCGTGAATGCTCGATACTAGCAGGCAAACGAAAACGAAATAGAAATAGCGTGTTGGGTAGAATAGTCTCATGAAATTCACAGAGTTAACGTTGGAAGAAAAATGACAATTGCGACTGAGGTCAATCTATCGGTATCCTCCAGAGACTGCTTGTAGGATCGCCTTTCGAATCCGAACCGGTAAATGTATGCAATTATGAAAGCGGATCGGATTTTCGAAACAGTGCTCTATGCGGAGGATTTGCAGGCGGTAAAACCGTTCTATGAAGAAATCTTGGGATTAGATCTGATAGAAGAGTCGTCACTTTTTTTGGTATTTCGACTTTCGGAGAGTGTTCTTTTGATTTTTAACGCGAAGGAGAGCCAGGTGGAAGGCCGCGGTATCCCGCACCATGGAACATCTGGCCAAGGGCATATTGCATTCGCGGTTTCTCAGGAGGCAATTCCGGTCTGGAAAGCTCAGTTTGAGAAATATGGAATCGAGATCGAAAAGGAAGTTACATGGTCTCCCGGAGCAACTGGCCTGTATGTAAGAGACCCAGCTGGAAACTCGGTTGAATTCGCTCCGTCAACGTTGTGGGGCGGTGGTTGGAGTTTCTGAGGGCGGTTATATGCTTACTACCTAGCTTTCGTTTTCTTCCTGCGCACTCCCTGGAGTTTTGTTGGAATAAATACCGACTAACCGGGCTACGTTCACCACTAAAAAAATCTGACCAACTACCGCCTCGGCAGTTGTCATCATTTTGGCGGCTGTAGAAACAGGTGTGATGTCTCCGAAACCAAGTGTCGTTAGGGTAACCAGGCTGTAGTAGAGGGAATTGATGTAGCTGAGATTGCCATCTCCCAATAGTCTAGCATGGTTCTGAAAGCTTGCTGGGATATCAAAAGCATGGGGGTCCAGATCATCTATTAAGGTGTATCCGAGGGACCATAGTAGACCGATAAGTAGATAGGCGCATAGTGCGCCTAGAATAGTATAAACGGTTACCTCCTTGGTGTTATAGAGGTTACCTATTATGGATAGAATGATGCGAACGATTACCCACATCATTAGCGCACTACTTAGTATATGCAGGATCTTGTAATCAAGGGCTATGTATAAGGCCCCCAGGAGAGCAGATACCAGAGTTCCTCCTAGAGCGAATCTGAAGGCGTTACCTTTGGGATCAACGATCGATGATGCAGCTAAAAGAACAGCGATGTAACCACCGAGATACAAGATTCGAGAGGTCGCTGAAAAGTATCCCAACAAAACATCGTCAAGTAGTGGCACAAAAAAATACAGGGCCGATAGGGAAGCCAGCACATAGACAAAATGCTTTTCGTTTAGGTCACTGATTCTACGGCGTTCTTTTTTCGGTTGGCATACGTTTCGTGGTCGGAAAAGCCTATTGTATCAGTTGTTGGGAACCCTGAAAATAATGGCGTAAAAAACAGGGAGTACCAACATCGTGAGAACCGTTGCTACCATCAATCCGAAGATAATGGTGATTGCCATCGCGACGAAAAAGGCATCGAAGAAAAGAGGAATCATACCTAATGCCGTCGTGGCTGCAGCCATGGCTACGGGTCTCAATCGGCCGACTCCCGAATCCAGGATAGCGCTTAGCGGAGATTTCCCACTACTATTTTGTTCATTGATTTCGTCGACCAGTACGATCGCGTTCTTAATGAGCATACCGACTAGACTGAGGAACCCCAGAATCGCCATGAAGTTGAAGGGCTGGTCGAACAGGAGTAGTCCTGCTGCGACCCCTATTAATGTCAGAGGCACGCAAAGCCATATGACTAACGCCTGACGCAACGAATTGAATAGGAAAATGGTTAGTATTACCATTATACCCATGAATATGGGTATACTCGCAGCCAGAGATGCATTCGCTTCCGAGGAGCTTTCGAATTCGCCACCCCATTCGAGGTAGTAGCCGTCGGGTATATCCAGAGCTTCAATTTTTGGGCCTATCGTTTCCAGTAGTTGACTTGCAGTTCCTTGTGCCGGGTCGGCGTAAATCGAAATGGACCGTTTTCTGTCACGGCGATAGATGATTTCATCCTCAAACTCGACTTCCGTGTGGGATACGACTTGCGAGATTGGAATCATCTGTCCTGCTACCGAACTCCATATTTGGATGTTTTTTAAGCTAGCTATGTCTGAGCTCTCTTCTGGCGGAGCTTTTAATATGATCGGTAGAAGTAAGTCTCCTTCGCGAAATACTCCTACAGTCAAACCCTGGAACGCCATCCTCAACGTTTTGGCGATGGATGCTTTATTCAAACCTAGTTCTATGGCTTGTTGCTCCAATATCTGGGGTTTAATCACTTTGACGCGCTCTCGCCAGTCTGTGCGTATGGATTTAGCGTCCGCTTCGGCATTTAGTATAGAGAGTGTCTGATTCGCCAAACTGCGCAGCACATTGGCGTCCTCCCCGAAGAACCGAGCTTCGATCTTACCTTTCGAGCCAGGTCCCAGCTCAAATTTGTATCCGTAGAGGTTGGCGTCTGGAAACTGCATCGGAAACTCGTTGTCGATGGTTTCGATGATCCCATCGATGTCCTTGGCGTTCTCAACGTCGACTAGGAAATGGGCGAAGGAACTGCTGGGGCGTTCCGGAGCGTAGGTCAGTAGAAAGCGTAGAGCACCTTTGCCAACGATATTGGTGACATTGGTGACGCCTTCCATTTCCATCAGCTTTTCTTCCAGCTTGATGGACTCTTGCTTTGTAGTGTCAATATGGGTACCAAGTGGCATCCGCATGTCGACCATGAATTGAGGCCTTGTGGACGGTGGGAAGAATGCGTTCTTTACGAAACCAAATCCCCAGACTGAAACGAAGAATACCACGGCAACGGAAGCAACGGTTATCCAGCGGAATCGGATGCAGGATTTTAGGAGTCCCCGGTAACCTCTGTAGAACTTCGTGTCGTAAGGGTCTTTCGCCGGCTCTTTGCTTTTTTCTTTGGATGCAGGTTTTAGTATGAGGATACCCAGCAATGGCGTGATGGTAACGGCCGTTACCCAGCTTAAGCTTAAGGAGACCAGGATGACCTGATACAATGATCGGCAGAATTCGCCGGTGCTGTCTTGTGAAGTTCCGATGGCGGCGAACGCCATAATTGCGATGACTGTTGCGCCGAGTAAGGGTAATGCGGTTTTGGATACGACGTTGATTGCGGCTTCTTTTGAGTCCTCACCTTTTTGGATTCTGATCAACATTCCATCCACGACTACGATGGCGTTATCCACCAGCATTCCCAATGCAATAATCAGTGCCCCGAGAGAAATTCTATCCAGAGCAACCTCCATGTTTTTAAGAAAGATAAAGGAACCTAGGATTGTGACTAGCAGGATGAATCCGATCAGAAGTCCGCTCCGCATGCCCATGAAGAAAAGCAGGACTATAACCACAATTACTACGGCCTCGATGAGGCTCACGATGAAATTGCTGACAGCGGTTGTAACGGCATCCGACTGGACCGATACCAAGCCGAATTCAATGCCGTAGGGAATGGATCCGCGCAGTTCTTTCATACGCGCGTCGAGAGCGGTCCCCATGGTTACGACATTTCCGCCCTGAACAGTCGAGATGCCCATGGCTATGCCGCTTTCACCGTTGAAGCGGATCAGATCGGTTTGGGGCTCTCGGTAGCCGCGTCGAATCTTGGCTAATTCTGACAGCAGTATTTGCTTTCCTCCGACTCCAATCCGGATGTTTCCGAAGTCTTCCACAGTTTCAACCTCGCCGGTAGGATCGATCACTGGGAATTCCGAGCCGATCTGTATTCTACCAGAGTTCTGTACCAGGTTTTTTTGCTGTAACTCATTGATAACGACTTCTACAGGAATACCCGTCTGTCCCATCCGGTCGCGAATGAGCTCAACATAAATGGCCTCGGGGTTTTCTCCCAAGGTATCTATCTTGGCGACATCTTGAACTAGTAGTAGTTCTTTTCTCAGGTTATCCGCGACGGACTTTAGTTCAGCATAGCTATACTCCTTGCCGAAAAGGACGAAGAAGACGCCGTAGACATCTCCGTAATCATCGACCACAATCGAAGGGCCTGCTCCCGGTGGAAGGGTTCCCTGAGCGTCAGTTACTTTCCGACGAAGCTCGTCCCAGACTTGTGGCAAAGTGTCTGCTCCGTATTTATCCTGAACCGTGACTGTTAAAGTTGATAGATCTCGTTCGGAGCGAGAAACGATTTGATCCAACTGCCCCATTTTCTGCACCACGATCTCCATCTCATCGGTAACTTCCTCTTCTACTTCTTGGGCGGAGGCGCCGGGGTAGGGAGTGATTACGAGAGCGTCTTTAATCGTGAATTCCGGATCTTCCAGTCGGCTCATTCCCTGGTAGGACTGAATTCCCAGTCCAATCATCAGGAAGGTGATGACCAGCGTTACGACGCGGTGGTTTATAAAGAACTCAGCTATGGCTTTCATAGGATTGGCCGCGCCTTAAAGTTCGCTGACGAGAGAATTTTCCTCAAGATGATGGACTCCACTGATGGCTATACGGTCTCCGGATTTCAATTCTTCGGACATGATCTCTATCAATTCTGCAGATAGAGTGCCACCGGTATTAACAGGGACCCTGTTAACAGTTCCTTTGTCCGTATCGACCTTCCAGACATAGGCATTTTTGCTGGAATCGCCTGCGACTGCACTCAGAGGGACGGGGAACCCTTTCGGGGCGTTGAGGCTAGGATTAATGATGAACTCCAGTCTCACGTTGGCAGTCATACCGGGTAAGATCCTAATGTCTGATGGTTTATCGAAACCCGCGGTCACCTCGTAAGTCCTGGTTAAAGGATCCACTGTAGAGGAAGCCTCCGTAATCTGGGCAGGAAACGATCGGTCTGGCAGCGCGCTGAGGGTGACCTCTGGTTTGGCCAGCTTGGTTACCTCTTCGAAGCTTCGATCCGTGCTTCCCAATACGCCTTTGCTTTCCGGCACATCGACGACTATCTTCATTTTGGATAAATCCTGCATGATCAGGATGGGCGTCCCGGCAGCGATGGTTACGATATCTTCCACCAGGATTTTGGCGATCACCCCTGACATCGGTGCCCGCAATTCCGTATCTTCCAATGCTTTGGTAGCCCGTTGCAGAGCTGCAGTTGCTACTTCGAGGTTGCTGGTCGCGGTATCCAGGCGTTGCTTGGAAGTTGCCTGGCGTTCATATAGGGCCCGGGCTCTTTCTTCCTCGATTTTGGCGGCGTTGAATTGAGCTTGGGCAGAGTTTTTGTTAGCTTGATAATCGCGATCGTCCAGTTTGGCTAGCAAGTGGCCTTTTTCGACTTGCTGGCCTTCGCCCACAAACCGTTCCTGCATGAAGCCTGACACCTCGAAGGCTAGGACGGCTTGGCTGAAAGGTTGGGTCTCTCCAGGAAATTCGAAAAAGATCGGCATATTCTCGTCTCGTAGCTCCAGCATTTTTATGGGACGTGCGATGGGGATCGTTTCGGCCTCCGGTTTCTTTCCGCACCCGAAAAGGAGTAGCCCGATAGAAATAGGCGCTAGTGTCAGCGCGGCAGAGAAGCACTGGGTTGGTTGGTAAGTATTCGAATGATTCATATAGATTGAACCGGGTTAAAACGATTATGGCTGAGGCTCGGCTGATGAAAAATCACCGCCCAGTGCTAGGTGAAGGTTGATACGTTCCGTTAGTCTTGAATTCTGCAGGCTTATGAACGCGACTTTGGAGTTGATAAGGCGCGCCTGGATTTGGAGCAGGTTGAGCAATTCGATCGCACCGGCGTTGTATTTATCCTGTGCCAGAGTAACGGCTGACTGGTTATTCTCTACGACGGATTCGAGAAACGCGGCTCGTTCTTTGAGCAACGTTTCGTTGGTCAATGCCGTCTCCACTTCTCCGAATGCTACGAGTGCTTGCTGACCATATTGGGCCAGGGTGCCTTCCTGTTGAGCGTTACGAATATCCACTTGGGCAGCCAGTGCTCCACCCGTGAAGATGGGGCCCATAAAGTTGGCCCCGGCATTCCAGAAAGTATCACCGGCTCCGAGTAGGCTGGTGAGCTGACTGTTTGAAGCTCCGCCGGCCACACTTAGGCTGAGGGTCGGTAAGCGCGCTGCTTTTGCCGCCGTCGTCAAATTGAAGGCTTGGGCGACTCTACGTTCCGCCGCTATCAGGTCGGGTCTTCTTTCCAGCAGTTCGGAGGGTAGTCCTGCGGGTACGGAAGGCGGCACGGGTACAAACTCATCTGATACTTCCAGTTCGGCTGACGGGTAACGCCCCAGCAGTAGCTCGAGGGATCGTATCGCTGCGCGGTGTGCGCCGTCTAATTGACGCATACGCTCCTCAGCGCTCGCGAGATCCGCGCGGGCCAAGTGTACGTCGGTCATGTCGGCGTCGCCAAATTCATGTTTGGTCGAAACGATATCTAAAGTCTTTTTATAGAGCTCGGTAACTTCAGCAGCGAATTTCAATTGCTGCGTCGTCTCCGTCGCCGTATACCAGCTTTTAGCGGTTTGTCCTTTAAGGGAAAGTCTGGCAAATTCGAAGTTTGCGATGGTTTCATCAAGACCGGCTTCGGCAGCCGACTTCTCGGCTCTTACCCGTCCCCAGATATCCAGTTCCCACGATGCACTCAACCCGACATTGGAACTGGAGGTTGATGAAAGGCCTTCGTAACCGGTTTGAGCGGCTTCTCCAGAGGCTGCTACCACCGGAAGGAGTTGGGCACCGGCTTGGGTTACTAATCCGCCTGCAGATTCAACCTGAGAGGCTGCTGCCTGGAGATTCAAATTGTTTTGTAATGCTTCATCGATAATCGCTTCCAGCTCAGGGTCATTAAATGACTTAATCCAGTTGTCCGGAATAACCATCTCTCCGGTTTCGGAATCCTCAACAAAATGATCTGGTATGATCGTAGTTTCTGGCAGGGCACTTGCCAGCGCCACTTCTGGAGCAGGAGGTTCAGGAATCGCGCATCCCGCAAACGAGAGCACGATAGTTATAAAAACGACAGCAGTGCTGCGGCTCAAGAATTGTGGAAAATAAGACTGCATGTTGTGATGGAAAGGAGTCACTCGGTCCATGCTTTGGGTTTTGGCCAAACCGCTGGAGACCGTTGAATAAGTGAAGATTCATCGTTCCGATCGATGGTAATTGATACCAGCTATTGACTCCGAAATAGTGGATGGTAGCTCGTTCATCGTACGTCCGTTCAGTGCCCATACCGATGTGAGCGTAAGGCCGTAGCTCCCACTTTTCAGAAACGGCGTATCGAAAATCGATACCCGGCACAAAGGTGATTGTTTTTAAGTTATCCAGATCTAACACATCGCCGATCTCACCCAAATCCAAATTCTGAACGCCGAAGGTCAGAGGCAGTCGAAAAGTGGCCTTCAGACCGTAGTCCTCAAACCAGTCAACAGGAACTTTGGGCACGGTTGTCAGAATGTAGACACTGTCATCTCCCACGGTATAGTAACCCGTTCCGAAGGCTGCACTATACGCCCAGTTTAACAGGTCGCGGTCTCCTTCAAGACCAGCTTCAGTCAACTGCTTGGATACGCTTCCGTATACAGCTAATGGCAGAAAACTAAGTATTGTAAGTGCAAGGATGTTAATTGTTAAGTTTCGCACAGGGATTTTAGTATGTCTTCGGTAATGGATTTATTATCGTTTAATCGATTGCTTTTCTGTCTGTGAAAAATGAATACGTTAGAGCTCTAGATAGTTTTTTAGAGTTGGCCTTTGATGGGGAAGAGTCCGAGTAAACTGGCTGTGAATCGTTGAAACCATTTGGTGAGTGGCTCCTTATCGTAGATCACTTCACTTTCGGCATCCCAGCCTCGCCAACGCAGGTTTCCCTTGCTATCGAGAAATACTTCAAATGCTTTTGTCTTAAGCGCTGCTTCTGCTCTGTCGGCAAAGTAGTCTGCCAGCTCCGGGCTTTTGATAATGACGCCCATTTCGGTATTGATATTGGCAGATCGTGGATCGAAGTTGAATGATCCTATAAATAGATCCTTTCGGTCGATGATGAATGCTTTCGTATGTAGCGTAGCTTTGGCCCCGGATGCCGCAACGAACTCAGCGCCATCGATCTGAGAGTCGGGTCGGATTTCGTAAATTTTGACCTCTTGTTGAAGGAGCGGTTTGCGGGACGGAGCATACCCACTGTGCACCATCAGGTGATTGTTGGCAGCCATAGAATTGGTCAGAATGGTCACCTGGACACCATTTCTTTGTTTGTCTGTTAATCCGTTTATCCCTGTTTTTCTGGGAACGAAATAAGGCGAGACGAGCAAAACTTCTTTTTCGGCAGAGCCAATAGAATCCGCCAAAGCAGTTGTAATGGAGGGTGCTTTTTTTGCTTCGGATCTTATGCCTTTTTCAGGAGAATCGTAGACGAGTTGATAGTCTGACCACTGGAAAGCATCGTGGTTTGTATCCATGAATGTCAGGATTTTGCTTTTAACCGCTTCTTCGTATTCCGAGGCCAGGATGTTCCTGTAGGAATCCTCGAGCAAGTGGCTGACTCGTTTGAGTTCCGCGTCGGTATCATCCAGTTTTGGCATAAAGGCTCCGACTGGAATAGCGGTTTCATGATTCCAGTAAGTATCAAATAAGGTCGAAACTTCTTGGACAATCGGACCGATTCCCACGACATCCAGATCGGCGAAGTTTTCGTCTTCACGCGCGCCAAAGTACTCGTCCGCAATATTGCGTCCACCAATAACCGTGATTTGGTTATCAATGGTGAACGACTTATTATGCATGCGTCGGTTGATACGGGAAATATACTGCCCCCGTTTAAGAGTTGAGTTGGAATAAGCGAGTATTCTGGAAAGGAT
>CALGUT010000366.1 GCA_937920335.1 uncultured Opitutales bacterium | reverse complement strand
GATCTTGGGTATATTGAAATTTAGAATGAATCACTCAACGTTAGAATTGCCGATTCATACATGCCTTCAAGTCCCTTTTGGAAAAAAAACAACAACACACAGGCGTAGTACGAAATAGGCGCGAAGCAAAGCTACCGATGAGAGGAATAGTCCAAGCGACAATCATCTGAACAAACCGCCTCCGAGTGGGAGCAGGCAAACACTCAATTCAAGCCCCTGCTATCCATCCAGGCCAAAGTACTCTCACGACGAAACCCTCCAATCGTTTTATAGAATCGAGCCTAAGTTTTTGGCTTCCTATTTTCGCTTTCTTAGCCAAACAACCAGCAAAGCCCCTGCCCCAAAGATTAGAGCATAAGTCGACGGCTCAGGGATAGCCCCTACCAACCGAAAATTATCAAACGCGAACTCCTCATTGGCTCCGTCGAATGAAAGCAGAATTTTGAATATGACAGAATCAGCCTCCGGAATCAGAAAGCTAAATTCAGTAAAGTTATTAGTAAGTGGCGTGCCATTTGCTGCTCCTATTCCCTGGATCGTGGACCGATTTTCTGTACGCGAAGTCTTGAGTCCCACAATGTTCGGGTCCCTAAAACCAAGATGCCCACTATTACCCTTTCCATTCCGATCCGATACAAAAGACAGAGAACTGTTCCAGGATAACCCATTATCCGTACTGTAAAATAGAACAGCTCCATCATCCTGCTGAAATCGGTTGCTTGATGGGTCCGAGGACGACGCGAAATCACCGTAGAAGGTCAGATCACCTTTACCTGCCGTATCAATCGAATCGAAAAGAATCGTCTTCTCCCGTCGTCCATCTCCTCCCGCATCGGTATCGGAAGCTCCGAAAAATTTAGAGTCCGTCCAGGCGAGCCCCAATCAGCAGTGTTGAAACTCCGAACAGGATGACAGAGATTCTATTCCATAGTAGCGATTGATGAGCCTTCATGCTAGAGAACGTAAGGGAAGAATGAAACCATGACCTACAGGCGATATTCCACCCTAAGAAAGGTCTTTGGCCTTTCGGGTCAAGGGCAACCGGCCAAGAATCGGCGAATGGAGAACAGCTTTAGCCAGCCATCCGGAATAAACGTCTAGGACTCATCATGATCATCGTTCCTAGCGTAATTCGAAAGTATCAATCCCTTATAACATGAACAAAAGCAGACCCAAATCTGATACCAGTGACCTCAAGGTCTTCTCAACACTCAGAGTGAATCTTACCCTCGAATGAAAAACACCTCGCAATCACGAGGTGTTTTAAAACCGATCTTACTAGGACCACGAACGTTGCTAAATTATGAATCTTGCTCGACAGATTTACTTCCCATTCTCCGCTTGAAAAGAACTACTCCAAGCGCAAACCCACCAAAAATTCTAGCATAGGCAGGAGGGGTCGGAAAGTTGAATTCCAGTTATAGCTCCTAAACCCGCGATTTTTATAACTAAGCGATCTACAAGAGTATCAGAAAAGGCGGTCCGCTTTTAAAATGAACTAACACCTAATAAACCGTATCCGTGTTGTGAATATATTAATTTTGCACCTGATCATTAAACCCCAATTTCCGTCTAAATATCACTATACCAAGGATAAAACCACTGACGATTAAGCCGTAGGTGCTGGCTTCTGGTGTTACGTTTCCAAGCACAGCCAACTCCGCATCCATGGCTAAAGCTTGAGTGACGCTGGGAATTGACTGATCCGCATCCGAATCCACCGATGCGATGCTAAAACCTGCGAAGGAGATAAATGCTACTATCAGACAAGAGACTGCTATTGTTTTAAAATTCATATAAGCATTCGAGAGTTTTAATGAGGGAGCACCTACATCCTTAAAACACACGATTTACCTAGCTAACGCTAACTGATTTTAGGCCTTGAACCGCAATCCCGGCCATTTAGGGGTTTCCTTTCCGACCCTCTCAGGGTTTCCCCGAGCCCCGTCTCAGACTCACCATTAAAATGGCGAATTAAAATAGAATTAACTCGGTCAGTAACAGGACCCGTTTCACTTCTGCGTGAAGGTTATCATATAAGCACAAGGCTATATTAACATGGGAGAATAGTCGTATTTCCGTTGATAACATAGCGTTCCATGTCTGCTACATTGGACAAAGAAGAGGCAGGCAGTTTCCGTTAAATAGCTTCCGAAAGCAAAGACGTTTGATACAACCCATCACTTAGCTAACCTAAGTGGTTTAAGCCCAAAGCAGCGGTACTAGTTAGTCGTCTATGCAAAACGTTGCAGTGCTACTATTACGGCTCTACGAGAAGGAG
>CALGUT010000365.1 GCA_937920335.1 uncultured Opitutales bacterium | reverse complement strand
CAGGCCTGAACTGGTAGTGCATGAATTCTACAATGAATAGTCTATGTGTTTAATGTTAGACCTACTAAATTCTCATGTCGGGATCGATGCTTAGGTGCGAAAACGATAGGCGTAATGCTTAGTAATTATCCAATAATTATCGGTTTAATCGGTTTTTTATTTTCTTATCGGCTTGGGGTTTACCTGACTAATAAGGTGAGGAAAGAGGCTTTTGCTGGTAAGTGGGTAGACCATCCAAATGAAAGAAGTGCCCACTCCGCGGCGATTCCACGTGTGGGCGGGTTAGCCATCGTTCGTACTTTTTATGCAGGTGTATTCTTAACGTGGGCGTTAAATGGATTTAAGCTAACACAATTCGAAATGGAGAACATCTGCCATCCCGTTGTTTTAGTCGGAGGCGGAGTTTTGTGTTTAGTGGGGCTCTGGGATGATCAGAAGGGACTGAGTCCCTCCGTGAAGTTTATATGGCAATTCGGTGTAGGCATATTGACGGTTATGGTCGGCGTTCAATTTCAGTCCGGTTTTATGGAGAACGCTGGCTTGGGTTGGGTGGTCAAGGTCTTTAGTGTGCTGTGGATCGTTGGTATTATGAATGCGCTGAACTTAATCGATGGTCTGGATGGTTTGGCTGCCGGTGTCGCAGGCATAGCTGCTTTGTTTTTGATTACAGCCCAGTTTATCGGAGGTGGGGTTCCCTACTTGTTTTCTGGAGTTGTTTTTCTGGGAGCGTTGCTAGGGTTTTTGGTCTACAATCATCACCCGGCGAGTATTTTTATGGGGGACTGTGGGTCATTGTTCCTGGGCTATTTTCTGGCAGTGTTTGCTCTTCCGATGCGGGTCGATGCAGATAATTACTATTTGCTGCTTGTGCCGATTTGCGCGTTGGGGTTACCGATTTTCGATACTTTATCTGCGATGTTTAGGAGGATCCTTAATGGTCGGTCTCCTTTTGTTGCCGATAAAGAACATCTCCATCATCGCTTGCATGCTATCAATCGCACGAAGAGTGGGCCTTATCGTAGGACCGTGTATTCCCTTTATATTATTTCAATCGCGTTTGGGAGTTTTGCCTTGGTCGCTTCCGTAGGGAGAGCTAGTTGGCTGGGTGGAATGGTCGCATGCTTGCTTGGATTCGTGGCGATTCTTTTATATCGTTACGATTATTTAAGTGCTGCTGCCAAGGTTCGGCGTTGGTTGGTTCCTGGATCACGTTCTTTGCTTCGCGATGAAACGGTAGATGCTGATGATAAGGAAAAAGAACCCGGGGATGATAGCTTTGACTTAGAGGAACAGCCCGTAGAGCCTTCTTCAGTTGGTATTAGAAAACGTAAGTAGTGGGTGCTATTCGTATCGTTGTGGTCTGTTATCGACTGATAAAGATCAGAGAGTTATAAACCTAAGACCATCTTTAAGCATCGATAGAAGTTCAAATTAACCGTCTTATTTTTAACCTAATATATGTCTCAAGAAAGCATATTTAACAGTTCAGGATTTTGAATACGTTCCGTTGTAGCGTAGCGGTTATTGGCCTTGGTTATGTGGGTCTTCCTTTGGCCATCCGTTTTGCAGAATCGGGTATTCCCGTTTTAGGTTTAGATACAGATGGCAGTAAGGTGCGTAGTATTAATCAAGGTCAATCTTACATAAAGCATATAGAGGGCCCTGTTATCAGGTCTTTGGTTGAATCGGATAAGATGATCGCATCTTCCGACTTTAGTTTGTTAAAGGAGGTGGACGCGATTTTGATTTGCGTGCCGACACCTCTCAGTAAGCACCGTGAACCCAACATCGGATACGTTTTAGAAACGGGTAAATCGATCGCACCTTATTTGAAATTGGAGGAAGGGTCTTGCAAGAAACTGATCGTATTAGAATCGACTTCATATCCTGGAACGACTGACACGGATCTGCGAAATGTTCTGGAAAATGAGTCCGGACTTAAAGCAGGTGTCGATTTTCACCTTGCATTTTCACCGGAGCGGGAAGATCCGGGTAGGAAGTGTCATACATTGAAATCTATTCCCAAGATAATGGGAGGTTATTCACCTGCCTGTCTGGAGCGGTGCAAGAGTTTGTACTCGGAAGTATTGGACACGATTGTTCCTGTGTCTAGTTGCAGGGTTGCGGAAGCTTCAAAATTGCTGGAGAATATTTATCGCGCCGTAAACATAGCATTAGTTAATGAACTTAAAGTCGTCTACGGGACGATGGGAATCGATATTTGGGAGGTGATAGAAGCGGCCTCTTCAAAGCCATTTGGATTTACGCCATTTTATCCGGGTCCAGGATTAGGGGGGCATTGTATTCCGGTAGATCCGTATTATCTAACGTGGAAAGCCAGAGAGTATGAGCAGAGTACCCGGTTTATTGAGCTCGCTGGTGAAGTGAATACCAGAATGCCGGACTATGTTGTTAAGCGGGTTGTTGAGGCGTTAAATGATGAAAGCAAATCGGTTAAGGGATCTGATGTCTTGATTCTGGGTCTCGCTTACAAGCCTAATGTAGATGACGACCGTGAGTCGCCCAGTTACGTGCTGATGAAAAAATTAGAAGATATGGGGGCGGTTGTTAGTTACAATGACCCTCATGTGCCCATTATTCCAGTCACTCGTGAGCATGCCAGTTATGCAGGGCGGAAATCGTCCGTCATATCAGACAACTATGACTGTATCCTCATTGCGACTCACCACGATGAATACAAAGCGTTTGATTTCTCCGGTTTCGTTTGTCCAATCGTTGATACACGCCATTGTATAGTGAATCGACCGCAAAAATATTATAAAGCTTAAACGAGAAAGATCTGGGAGCGCTGAATCTAGACTCAGCGCCGCGAGTAGTTAATTGATCAAAGTCGGCAATGGAACGAGCCGTCGATATTCTATCGAATAAAAGTCCTGTTTCTTCATAAAGGCCAAGCAGCGTAAGAGAAGACTGTATGAATTCCGAAACACAAGAGTTTGAACTGAGTAATGTTTAAAAAGCCAAAAGAAAGCCTGTCGGAGCTATTCGACGAGCCTATTTATGTTACCAAGCCGTTTCTTCCTCCCATCGAAGATTTTGTAGACGGGCTTCAGAGCATTTGGGCAAGCCAATGGTTGACCAATGATGGTCCTGTGCATCAGCGCTTTGAGGGTGAGCTTTCCAGGCGACTGGGAACTGATAATGTGT
>CALGUT010000364.1 GCA_937920335.1 uncultured Opitutales bacterium | reverse complement strand
ACCGAGTAATTACCGCTCTGGCACGGATGACGAACCAGCCGAGGTTCAGGATATTTATATGTCCGATGTATATGAGGGGCCTCGTCTCCGAATATTCTCCATGGCTATTGAAGGACCGGAAACGAACCAATGGCCTCCTGAAAGTCACCAGGCGATATTCGGTTCCAGACTAGTTAAGCCGTCTCGAATTGATCCTACTGAAGTGATTGAGCGGTTTGCTCCCAAAGCCTTTCGCCGACCCTTGCTTCCGACCGAGCGAGACCGGTATGTAAGGTTTTTTCATCGGATGCGTGAGATGGGAAGTAGTCCTTTGGCAGCTATTAAATCGACTCTGTCTGCTATTTTAACCTCGCCCAACTTCTTGTATGTTCAGCGGCCGTGGGGCGATGAAGATTCCTCTCCTGAGCATGCCGATCAATTCACTTTGGCATCCCGCTTGTCGTATTTTCTATGGAGTTCCATGCCGGATGACGAACTTCTTGCGATAGCAGCACGTGGTGAGTTGGCTACACCTCACGAATTGCGATATCAAGCCTTACGCATGTTGAGGGATTCAAAAGCACAGGCGTTTACTGAACAGTTTACGGATTCCTGGTTGCGTTTGAATACGCTGGGATCCATGCCGCCCGATGCAGGGAAGTTCAGAGTGTTTTACGACCGTAATTTGCAATCTGTGATGAAGGAAGAGACGCGTTCTTTCTTTCAATATATCCTTGAGCAGAACCGTCCTATCGATGAATTCCTGCAATCTGATTATACGTTTCTCAACCGATACCTGGCCGACCTTTATGGAATCGAAGGAGTTGTGGGCGATCACTTTCGCAGAGTCCAATTGCCTTCTGATTCTTTACGCGGAGGGCTACTCAGCCAAGCTAGTGTATTGACGACCACTTCTAACGGTGTGGAAACGTCACCTGTTGTAAGAGGTATCTGGATACTGGAAAATATCCTGGGCACGCCGCCTTCGCCACCTCCTCCGGATGTGGAACCCTTGGAGCCGGATATTCGCGGTGCAACAACCATCCGCGAACAACTTGTAAAGCACCGAAAAGTTGAGACCTGCGCTGAATGTCACCGAAAAATAGATCCGTTGGGTTTTGCTATGGAGAGCTTTGACCCGATTGGGCGCTTCAGAGAAGTTTATACGAATGAAGCAGGCGAGGTAACCAACGAGGTGGAAACTGCTGGCGAACTTCCTACGGGCCACCGTTTTGAGGATCTTGAGGAACTTAAAATAGTACTCCTCGAGCGGAAGCATCTGTTCGCCAAGTGCCTGACGGAAAAAATGCTAACCTACGCATTAGGCAGAGAACTGACATTCGGAGATCGTGCTACGGTGAATAGAATTCTTGAAGAGTTAGAGCGGCGTGGAGAAGGATTACAGGATCTGGTCGAGCTTGTAGTGACGAGTGATGCGTTCCAATCGATTTAGTGTACTTGCTATTGAACAATTGGAATCGGTCCCCTAGTGATTCCAACTTACCCTAAGTTATTCTCTCTATTCGACTTCTTCTGTTTATGATCAATGAAAAACTTGCTCGCCCCCTGTTGTTTCTAAGTGCATTGGCGTTTCTGCTGACTGTGATATTCGCTTTTCTGGGAAATTATCCGGTAATGGGAATGATTGCCGTGCTCATGTTTGTCCTGTTGGGATTTTACTTCCAGGCACATGCGACGCTGAAGACCTTTACGTTTACCTGTTGGGTGTTTGCCTTTTTCATGGGTGCACTGGTTTTCCCAAAGCTCTTTATTGAGGTAGGTGGGTTTAAGCTAAGCGTTCTCATCGTTCCGCTTATACAAGTCATCATGTTCGGTATGGGTGCTACGTTGAGCCTGGAAGATTTTGCACGAGCTTTGAAAATGCCGAAGGCCGTTGGATTGGGAATGCTGCTGCAGTTTACGATTATGCCGGTTTCGGGTTGGATCATCGCTACGATGTTTGGGTTCGATCCGGAAGTTGCTGCGGGGATTATTTTGATCGGTAGTTGTTCTGGTGGTGTGGCTTCCAATGTCATGGTTTACCTGTCAAAGGGGAACGTAGCCCTTTCAGTCACGATGACGGCTTGTTCTACCATCGCCGCTCCTTTTGCTACGCCTTTTGCGATGAAGCTATTAGCCGGAAAGTTGATAGAGATCCAGGTCTGGGCCATGATGCTTTCCATCATTAACCTGATCATTTTGCCCATCGCGGCCGGACTGGTTACTCATTATCTCCTACATTCTCATATAAAGGGAAAGATCTGGCGGCCCGTAGCGGTGGTGTTGGCCGTGGTTTGCTATTTTCTTGCACAAAATTTTCCGGCTGCCCAGACACAACTCAACAGCTTGTGTGGTGCCTTTCTTCTCATGGCGATACTCCGCCAGGCATGGTTAGATAAGGGGCTACCTCTAGTTTCCATGGGCGGCATTATCTACATTATCGCCATCATTGCGGCAGGCTCGCGGACAGAAATCCTCAGCGTTGGAATTGGTCTGTTTGGCGCGGCGTTGATTCATAATTTGGTCGGTTACCTGCTGGGTTATTGGGGGGCTCGGGTATCTCGCCTGTCGGAACCGGATTGTCGCACGGTAGCATTTGAAGTGGGCATGCAGAACGGTGGTATGGGTACGGCGTTGGCCATCGATGTATTGAAAAGCACCAGCGCAGCATTGGGCCCGGTTATTTTTGGGACCTGGATGAATATTACCGGATCTATCCTGGCGTCTTACTGGAAAGGGCGAAATCCCGATTCTGAAACCGAAAAAGACCCTGCCGATTGAACCTAGTGCCAAATATCCGTGAAATCTTCCCCGTCTCCTAACTAGCCATTCTCAATTAATAACAAACCCCATGAACACAAATTACCTGCGCATCCTAATCTTCGTCTTAATGGGTGTGCTGGCATTCTCCCAGACGGCATTCAGCATGCCACTCACCATGAGCAAAGAGCAACTCGTTCGTTACACCTCGGAATGGGAAGGTGAGCGTTTCCCGGACGGACGTCCTAGGGTTCCGGACGATGTCATAGAGAGAATGAAATTGGTAAATATCGAGGAAGCCTGGTCAGTGCTGCGGAGGGAAGGTTACGAATACCAATTCGAACGTGGATGGAAGATGGTTCATCCCGGCAAGGTTCTTTGTGGAAGGGCTCTCACCGTGACTTACATGCCAAAAAGAAAAGTTGCCGATGATGTTACTAACGAGATTGGGAAAGAAGATGGTCGTATTGGGAATCAAATTTCATGGCCGATCGACATGTTAAGTCCGGGTGATGTTTATGTGGCGGACATTTATAAACGAGAGATAGGAGGGCCCATCATTGGTGGTAATCTTGCCAATTCCATATTCGCGAAATCAGGCAACGGAGTCCTATTTAACGGTGAGGTTCGTGACCTGGCTCAACTGGAGGCGATTGATGGTTTCAACGCCTTTGTTCGTGATTGGAATCCAGGTGTTTACCAGGCGTCGATGATTATGGGTATCAATATTCCAACGAACATTGGTAATGTTGCCGTATTTCCGGGGGATGTGATCTTGGGCAAGCGGGAAGGGGTGATTGTTGTACCTCCGCACCTGGCCGAGCAAGTGGTCAAGACGGCTGAGTTTATTCGACTTAAGGATGCCTTTGGCTTCGAACGACTCAAGGCAGGGGTATATACCCCCGGTCAAATTGATACAGGCGATTGGAGTGATGAGATCGAAGAAGATTTCACTCAGTGGATGCGTGATAATATAAATAATCTTTCTGTATCTAAAGAGCAAATACAGGAGATTTTGAAAGAGAGAACCTTGTGAATTTACCCCTTTTGCTATTACCCGAAAATCATCTGCCAGCATAGCTGGAAGCTAAAGCCCTACCGTTAAAGATTGAATGGTAGGGCCACTGCATCCCTGCAGTGCCGGTTACGTTCAAATAGAACAGGATGGGCGCCTATGAAAATATACTATAAAACTATCGTTGGTTTCTTGCTACCTCTAGGTTGTTTAGTTTTGGTTTCTTGCACAAATCAAAGCACGAGCCCACGGGTAGAGGACAATCCGCCCGTTGCATCGCGTAAGACGGAGGCAACATCCGTAGACGGACAATTCATATCCTGGAAGGAACATCTTATTGATGGCGAGGAAATCAGCGGTGTTCCTCTGAGTGGAAGCGATGGAATCACTATGGGCGATCTCGATAAAGACGGTTATCCTGATTTCGTTTCCGTCCATGAATCCGATGTCGAATACGACGGGGTGGCAGATGGCTACATCCGTCTCGCTTTTGGCTCAGCTGATCCTGATCAATGGGAATTAGTCACCTTAGCCATGGGCCCCGAAGCCGGTGCGGCCGAAGATACGGATATCGCTGATTTCAATGGGGATGGATGGCTAGATATTATAGCCGCCTGCGAGATTGAGCATATTATCTATTTCCAAAACCCGGGAAACAATATTCGAGACGGAAAGTGGGAACGGGTGATTCCGCCTATCACAGCCAACCGCGGATCCTTCATTCGTGTGTTTTTTGCTGATTTCAATAACGATGGAAAACTGGAGATTGCCGCTCCCAACAAAGGTGATCAATCGGAGGTTAAGGCGGCAGAAAAAAATCATCCCATCTCATGGTTTGAAATCAACGGAGATCCTCTAGACGGCGATAGCTGGATCGAACATGAGTTGACCCGGGTGATTGTTCCGGAAAATTCCAGGCCCGTCGATTTGGACGGTGATGGCGACCTCGATATCCTCGGTGCCTCGCGGGGTGAGGGACGTATCATGTGGTTCGAAAATCTGGGGACGGATCCTATCTCTTTCAAAGAGCACGCGATCAACGCGATGGAAGATGGAGCTCCGTACCCGATCACGGGAGTAAATGTAGATTTTTACGACTTCAGTCAGGACGGTCGATTAGATATCGTGGTCTACCAAAGCCCCGATAAGAGAAAGTTTGGATGGATAGAGCAACCCGATAACTTTGAGAAGCCCTGGATTGTTCATCCGATTGGTCACACCCTACCGGACATGTTAATTGGAGTGGTTGTGGCCGATATCAACTCGGATGGGAATCCGGATGTGATGATCGGTACCTACAGCGGGGGACCCCGGGACAAAGATGGAGAGGACCTAACGGTAAATGACCGCTTGGGTAGGCTGACCTGGTTTGAGCATCCGGAAGATGCTAAAGGAAAGTGGATGCGTCACGATATCTCTCGCCGTCTACGAGGTATGTTTGACCAGTTCGTGCCGATTGATCTCGATAACGATGGTGATATGGACTTCGCATCCACCCGCGGAAACAGCTACCCTTACGACGGAGTATTTTGGTTGGAGCAGATTCGCACGAACGAACCAACCAGGCGGTTTACTCCGGCTCGAGAAGAAGAAAGCCGTGAAATGGGTTTACCGACCGGACGCTGAATTGTTTAAACCATTGCCAGGAGAGTTCACTCCTTTGATCGAACGGTTGGAATCATCGTTCTCGCTATCGCGTAAGAAGGCCGACCTGTGTTTGTAGGCCAAAGCAGCACTGGCCCAAAGGCTTGCCGATACTGTCATTCTGTGCGGGACTCAGAGTGATTGTTCTTCTCTCGTTTGAATACTCCTGACTCTAATCATGCCTTCAATGTTGAATACCCTCAACCGACGTAAGTTCATTTCTCTTTTAACCGGCGCTCTAGCTTCGAGCTTCGTGACCGCATGCGCTCAGAGTCGAAAACCGAGGATACTACTTTGTTCCTCCTGGCAAACGGTCAACATCGGAGACATCGCACACACGCCCGGTTTCTTGACTTTAATGGAACGGTATCTGCCGGAGGTGGAAATCACGCTTTGGCCCCCGGATATAGGACAGGGGGTTGAGCAAAAACTGGTCGATCGATTTCCTGATCTGAAAATAGTATCCACTGAATCGGAACGCCTGGCGGCGTTTAAAGAATGCGACTTTTTCGTCCATGGGTCCTCAGCGAGTGTGAGTGCGATGTCACAAATCACCCAATGGGTCAGCGAAACGTCGAAGGGTTTTGGTATTTATGGTATCACCTTCGATGACCATCAGTCGTGGAAGCTGCTACCCGACACCCCGGAACAACTGGCGGCCAAGGTTGCGGTGCTTAACCAGGCAGCCTTTGTATTCTTTAGGGATTCGGAATCGATGGGATTGGCAAAACAACTAGGCTGTAAAACCGAGGTTACGGGCTTTGCACCTGATGCAGCTTTTGCCTGTGATGTTCGTGATGATGCAGTTGCGGATGCTTTCCTGAAGACGAATGATCTCCATCCTGGAGAATTTCTATGCTGTATTGCGAAACTACGCTACGCGCCTTACTGGCTGATGAAAGAAGGATACCCCTTCGATGCGGGGAAGCAGGCATTAAATGAGCAGTTCAAAGAACAGGATAATGCTCCCTTGTTGGAGGCTGTGCAAAGAGTTGTCAGGGAAACGGATTTGAAAGTACTTCTATGCCCGGAAGACATGTCTGAGATGGCGGTGAATAAGGAAATGATCTATGATCGCCTCAGTGCTCGTGAGAAAGAGAGAGTCGTCTGGAAATCGGACTATTGGTTGGTCGGAGAAGCGATCAGCACCTATCGGAGAAGCGCAGGATTGTTTAGCCTCCAAATGCACTCACCGATCCTGTGTATTGGGCATGGGATACCTGCAATCCTATGCGGATTGGAACAGCAAACGTCCAAGCGCATGATGTGGAATGATATTGGTCTCGACGAATGGCACTTGGATTTTGACAAAGTTGAAGGGCGTCAGCAGTTGCCTGATACGGTCATCGAAATGGCTTTGGATCCTGAAGGCTCGTTTCGAAAGGCAGCCGAAGCAAAGCGAGTGGTGGAAAAGTATCAGAAATCGACGATGGCTCACCTTGGATCTTTGCTTTGAGCGGTTGAAGGTGGTTGGAGCAAGGGTCTCGCATATCTTAAACTTGGAAAGTGCTGACCGGAATTCGCCAGCTTCTGTTTGTCTCCCATTGAATCAAATAGTGGATACGAATGACATCTGTAGCTCTGTTGTTAGATTTTAAGAAATTCTCTTGGTGGAAGTTCGAAAGTGAGCCGTCCTAGGGGATGAAGCCGCCATTCATATTGTAGTTATGCAGTCAGATCACATTTTTGAATATTTTAGAATGTAGTAGTTCTATTGTAACGTGTAGTAGTTACGGGTTTGAAAAAGGGCTGCTTGCAAGGGCAGCCTTTTTTTATGTACGGGTTGGTGCTCGAAGCTTTGTGATTCGTCTAAGACTGAGGTAGCCAACCTAATGATTTTAGCGAACTTCGTTTTGCTACAGCCGCTTGCCCTGTTTTACACTACAATTATGCATAATTCATTCTTTAGAGTCCTGCTGGTATTTCTCGCGTTGGTCACCTTTCATTTGAATGAGATAGAAGGGCAGTCGACCTCCGCCGAATCTGAAATAAAGGTGCTTACGATCGGTAACAGCTTTGCCGATAATTCGACCCAGTTTCTTGTGGAGCTGGCTGCATCTCAAGGCGTGAACCTCAAATTAGGGAAGGCCAACATCGGTGGTTCCTCGATGGCGCGCCATGCAGGGCACTTGCTGGTGTCCCAGAAAGACCCACAAGATTCTGAGGGCCGCCCTTACAGAGATCGTAGTAATCCTGATGAAGCTCCTTACAGCTTGATCGAAGCCCTCAAGTCCGACGACTGGGATTTTGTGACCATCCAGCAACTGAGTCGTGAGAGTTTCAAGCCAGAGACCTACGAGCCTTTTGCCTCTCAACTGGTGAATGCGATTCGTGAACACGCGCCGCAGGCTGAGATTCTGGTACATCAGACATGGGCCTATCGCACGGATAGTCCTTTTTTTGAAGCCGGGTCCTTATCTCAACAGTCCATGTATGAGCGCTTAACGGCTGCCTATGACGAGCTGGCCGAACGGTATGGCCTCAGAGTTATTCCGGTGGGAGATGCATTCCAGATTGCTCGTGGGATGCCGCGGTTTTACCAGATTACACCGGATCCGCATTTTGATTATGAAAATCCGCCAGCCGGCGAGCTTCCCAATCAAAAGGGGAGTTTGGTAGCCGGTTGGTATTGGAGGAAAAACATCGATACTGAAATCCACGAATTCAGGTTGGATGCCAACCACGCGAATGTCTTTGGCAAATACTTGGGCGCATGCGCCTTCTACGAGGTGTTGACTGGGTTGAGCTCCCGTGAGCTCACCTGGTATCCGGAAGGACTCTCTGACCGTGAAGCAGAGGACTTACGTCATGCGGTTCATAAGGCTGTGGCTACACGTCAGGCCGAGGAAGGCTTTGTTTCAATATTCAATGGGAAGAACTTCGACGGCTGGGAATACGATCCCCGTTACTGGCGGGTTGAAGACGGTGTTATGGTCGGTGAGGTAACCGCTGAGCTAATCCTCAAACGCAATAGCTTCATGATTTGGCGGGGTGGGACTCCGGCTGATTTCGAGCTGAAGGTTGAGTATCGCGTGTCAAGGGAAGGCAATAGTGGCCTTAGCTACCGCAATGTTCAGCTGGAAGATGCTCCGTATTCGTTATCTGGATATCAGGCGGATATCGATGGGCGCGATCACGATTCACGTCTGCCGCGCCAACGTTACGTGGGACAGGCCTGGGAGGAGCGAGGGCGTAGATTCCTCGCCCGGAGGGGCCAAGTCGTCCAGATGGATGAAAGCGGGCAATCGGTCATCGTGGGCTCCTTGGGAGACATCAATCAGCTCGAGACCTATGTGAAAGACAACGACTGGAACGAGTATCACCTCATTATTCGGGGTAATGTGCTCATTCACATGATCAATAGGCAACTGATGAGTATGGTGATTGATAACGATCCAGTAAATCGCCGCATGGAGGGTCTCATTGGGGTGCAGGTCCATACCGGACCGCCACAGAAGATCGAGTACCGTAACTTTCGCTTAAAGGAGCTTTAGCTTCGAGGTCGTTTTGGAACACGTTTATAACTCCGCGAAATGTAGAATAAAACGCTTATAGGTTGCGCTAAGTCGGCTTGTGAGTCGCCTTGTAGGGCAAATGGATATTCCTTTTCGAAAACTTGATCATGAAACCCTGCGTTCGGTCATAACAGAGTATGTGACCCGCGAGAGCACGGATTACGGCGACAAGGTATATTCGCTAAACGAAAAGATCGCTGCTGTCCAACTGAAGCTGGAAGAAGGTAGTGCCAAAATCGTTTTTGATGCCAAAAACGAGACCTGCAACATTCTGGTTGTTTCTTAGGGAATCAAGATAGGGTCAAGCCTTGGGCGAGATGCTCGAACCAGCGGCCATGCCTGGAACCCGGTTTACTTCCAGTAAGTGGAAAACTGACACTATGCTGTTAGGAGGATGTGGATTGGTTGGGACGGAAATTTTTCCTGGCTATTGATAGATCCTGGAAGCTTGTCTTACCCGCTTATTGTTCATGCAGAGCAACAATACTTGTGATAGGCAATTTCGACAAACGGACTAATCATTAGAATGGATTGTAGGAAAGCTAGCGGTGGTCCGTTGCGTGCCTTCGGTTCCACTCAGACTGTTCCGTTCCATACAAAATGATCCTGAATGTGTATTTCTCATCCTTTTAGAGTGTAACCTATTTTGTTTGAATCAGACAATTGAATGAAGTCGGAGCTGGAAACATGCACAGTCCTTCAGTTGGGATAAAAATCCTATTGACACAGGTATCATGGATTCAAAATTTAAAAGTGGAATGGGAGGAGTGAAGCGAAAAGTTACGGTTGTATTGATGGCGATCGCCATCCTGCTTCCGAACTGCCCGTGTGAAGTTTTGAGACTCTTTGGAATTGAGGTGAATGAGTCCATAGGGTCATCCGCTTTTAATCAGAATTCAGCTGAGTTTGATATATTCAGTGGGAGTACATTCTCGTTAACTTGTCACTGCGATGAAGAGGACGAAGCCTTCAATGGTCCCTCCGTTGATGTCAGGGAAAGCGGTATAACTACCCATTCGGATGCCTATCACCTCTGGTCTGAGAACGATACATTCGCTTCTCATGAAGCCATCCAAAGCTCCAGACAAAGGGCTCCACCAGATACGCAAGGGTGCGGGATCCATATTCTGTCTCGCGATTTCCTCTGCAGTTACCTCATTTGATTTTCATCTGTCCAGCTTATGACGGAAGTTAGATTTCTGGTCTAAAGCTCGCGTGGTTTTTCGGTTAGTTACTGAGGTGGTTCGACATGTTAGGTCTGTCGGTGTAAACTACTCTCGAGGGCCGAGCATCCGTACCATTTTTGAATCCATGAAACCAATAATTACAGATGAAGCAAAAGACTTCAAAATTTCTATCCACACTCGCCTTTCATTGTTTAGTTATACACCCGTTAACAGCCGATACTGTTTCTCGGACTGGTGATCCGCCTTTAATTGAGTCCACAGAGAGCTTGTCTCTGGCCGATGCGGTAGCCCTTACTCTGGGCAATTCTCCACACCTAGAGCCTTTTTCCTGGGATATACGAATTCAGGAAGCTGAGGCGATTCAAGCTGCTGCGAGACCAAACCCGGAACTCGCGCTCGAGTTGGAAAATGCGTTTGGAGATGGTATTTATTCAGGAACGGGTGTGGCCGAAAAAACGCTTTCGATTGGTCAATTGATAGAGCTTGGCCGGAAACGGGCAAAGCGGATAGATGTGGCTGAACAATCGGTCAAGCTGGCTAGTCAATCCTACTTGATCAAGAGGACAGAGGTACTCAACTCTGTCGCAAATTCGTTTCTTGAGGCCTTGGCTGCAAAGCAGAAAGTCGAATTCGCTGAAGCAACCTTGCAGATGGAGGAACAGTTGGCTGCCGCTCAGGAAGAGCGCCTGCAGGCCGGCAAAATCTCTGGGTTGGAAGTGGAAAACGGAAAAACTGCGTTAGCGCTGGCCAACATCGAACTAGAGGCGGCTCGAAGAGCGCTCAGGCAGGCCAAGCTGCTACTCACCTCTCATTGGGGCGACCCGAATCCCCAGTTCAAACACCTTGAAGGTACACTGAAAATAGACCCCGTTGCGCCCGATGCCCGGATTTACCGCGAGAGCCTTAGTAATAATCCTATCCTTGAGTTCTCTGCGCGTCTCATAGAAAGACAAAGAGCTAGCCTAGCTCTTGAGGAATCTTCGCGAATACCTGATTTGACTGCTGGAGTAGGATTACGGAGCTTCGAGCAAAGTCGGGATAACGCGATGGTTTTTCAACTGTCCTTACCCTTGCCGCTCTTCGATCGCAATCGGGGTAATATACAGAAGGCACAGGCAGAATTGTCTAAGGCCAGAGCCAGTCATAAAAGTACGCAAGTCATGCTGGAAACCACTTTTTCTGAGGCTTATGAGAGACTATTGGCCGCCCATCAGGAGACAGAAGCCATTATACAGTCGGTACTCCCGTCTGCGCAATCGGGGTTTCAGCTCGCGCAAGAAAGTTACCAGCTAGGTAAGTTCAGTTACTTCGAACTAAAAACCGCCCAGACAATCTTGATCGACTCAAGAAAGAAACTGCTGAGCGCACAGCTACGCTATCACAAAGCCAAGGCCGATCTCGAGATGCTCGCAGGCAAGACCCTCTAATTATAAATGCTAAATATTTCCCTTTGAATACTTATGAAACCCATACTTTTCATCCTACTTATTCCGGTAATCATCATAGCCGGTTGCAAAAAACAAACAGACAATATTGTTGCTGACCCAGTTAGCAGTTCCACTCAGCGGCAGACGATTACCCTCAGTGACGAGGTTCTTAATAACGCAGATTTTGAGTTTGCTGAAGTAAAACCAGCTGAGATAAGTGACCTGGTTTCTGCCTTTGGGGAAATCAAGCTGAACAACGACAAAGTGGCATCCATTGTAAGCCGGGTTGAAGGGGAAATGATGGAAGGTCTCAAGCAACTTGGCGATCAGGTAGAAGCTGGCGAAATCATTGCCCGCATCGAAAGTCACTCGCTCGCTTCATCCATTGTTCGATATCTTCAAACTGAGCAGGAGCGGCAGTTTTCAATGGATGCTTACTTGCGAGAAAAAGAGTTATTTAGCAAGAAGCTGACTTCTTCTGCCGAATTTCATGCGGCCGAACAGGCCTACCAACGAGCCCGCATTGAGCACGCAGCAGCATTACAGCCGTTAGAACTACTAAATTTCACCGAAGGGCAGCTCCATGGATACTTGAATGATCCCAACGAAGCTCAACTAACGATTCTGGAGGTTGTTTCGCCGATAAACGGAATCGTAACCAGAAAATCGATCATTACAGGACAGGCGGTTCAGGCGGACACAGAATTGTACATGGTGGCCGACTTGTCGGAAGTATGGATCGATTTTCAAGCACCGCTTGCTGCTGCGAATGGAATATCAGCCGGAGACCGTGTGCAGATAAGTATCACAGGTGGAGCCGCGTCCAGTACCGCTACTATTAAATATGTAGCGCCTCTTGCTAACGAGATCAATCGTACCGTCGAGGTGCGCGCAAGCATGCCAAACACGGAAAGGATTTGGCGCCCCGGATCTCCCGTGAGCGTCGAGTTCGCAAGGGAGCGATTGGAGGCTGAGGTTGCTATTCCATCCGAAGCCTTACTAGACTTCGAAGGCGGATTTGCCGTCTTCGTAAGAAGAGATGCGAACACCTTTGAACTTCGAAGGGTAAAGCCAGGACCGCGCGATAATGCACGGGTTGCCATTGAGCTGGGACTGGTGCCAGGAGAGACGGTGGTGAGTACCAATGCATTTCTGTTGAAGACTCAATGGCAAATGGAAACCGGAAACTGAGCTCTAACACCTTCATATCATGTTGAAACAATTGATAAAGTTTTCGTTATCAGAACGCTTCCTACTCGTAGTCTCAGCGGCGGTGATCGCCGTCTGGGGGTTTTATTGCTACCAGCATTTACCTATTGATGCGTTTCCGGATATTTCGAACACCCAGGTTCAGGTGATCGTAAAAGCGCCAGGTATGACACCCCTCGAAGTGGAACAACGCATAACCAATCCCATTGAGGTAGAGGTTCGTGGAATCGAAAATCAGACGATCTTGAGGTCCATTACCAAATACGCCTTATCGGTTATTACCATCGATTTCGAAGATGGAACGGACATCTATTGGGCACGTCAGCAGGTCTCTGAAAGGACAAGCCAGATTCTGGCGGGTCTCCCCGAAGGAGTCGAAGGAGGTCTGGCTCCAATCACGATGCCTCTTAGCGATGTTTATATGTTCCTGGTCGAAGGCGAGGGGTATAGTAAGATGGAACTCCGGAGTGTCCTGGACTGGGTCATCCGTCCGAGGCTACTGTCTGTGGATGGAGTGGCGGATGTCAATTCACTCGGGGGTGAAGTTCGAAGCTTTCACGTTATTCCGAGTCCGGAAAAACTGGCGGCATTCAATCTCGGGCTCAACGATATCATAACAGCTTTGGAAAAGAATAACCGGAATGCGGGAGGAGACCGGTTTACCAGAAACAACGAAGTCATACTTGTTACCACAGTGGGGCAACTTAAGGGCATCGATGATATAAAAGGTATACCGGTGGCCAATCTTAGTGGTGTTCCCGTTCACATGCACGATGTAGCTGAGGTGGTGGTAGGTGGACTGACTCGTTACGGTGGGGTTACTGCCCATGGCAAAGGCGAGGCCGTCGAAGGTTTGGTTTTAAACCGTCGAGGAGCCAATAGTCGTAAGACGGTGGAAAGCGTAAAGGAGATTCTGGAGGAGATAAAACCTTCTCTGCCTGAGGGTGTAAAAATCATTCCGTTCTATGATCGCTCAGATCTTATTACCAAAGCGGTGGGAACAGTGGAAACCGCTTTGATGCAGGGGGTCGTGCTTGTGCTGATTGTTCTGTTTCTGTTTCTGTTCAATATTCGAAGTGCCATCAGCGCTGGAATCATTCTGCCACTTACGGTACTGGCCACCTTCATTCCTATGTATTACCTGGGCATTACCGCCAATTTGATGTCACTGGGTGGGATAGCTATCGCTATCGGTATCCTGGTGGATTCGGCGGTCGTCATGGTGGAAAATGCACACGGTTTACTCAGTGGACAGAAAGGTGTCGATCGATTGCGTATTGTCTGGAAAGCATCCAAAGAAGTCAGCACCCCGATTCTATCCGGTGTAGTGATCATCATCGTTTCGTTCCTCCCGATACTCAGCCTCACGGGCATCGAAGGTAAACTCTTCAGGCCATTGGCTATTACTATTGTTATCGCACTCGCCAGCTCCCTGTTAATATCCCTGACAGTCATCCCGGTGGTTTCGAGCCTTATAATGGCGGGTGGAAAAAGCGGGAGTAACAAGATCATGGATTTATTGAATGGGATCTATGAACCCGTCCTGCGGTTTGCTTTAACGAAGCGATGGGTATTGGTAGTGACAGCGCTGATACTTCTGCTTGTTTCACTCTTTATTGGCATGAGGACTGGACGTGAGTTCCTTCCCTATCTCGACGAAGGTACCCTGGTTGTACAGTTGGAAAAACTTCCCAGAATCTCACTGGAGAAGTCGATGGAAATTGATGACGCCATCGCCCGTGAATTGATGAAACTTCCGGAAATCACCGGACTCGCTTCAAGAGTCGGCTCCGACGAACTTCGCCTGGATCCCATGGGGTTGAATGAAAGCGACGTATTTTTTGAAACGATTCCAAGGTCAGAATGGACCGTGGATAGTATAGAGGAGCTACAGCAAAAGATTCGCACGGTCATTGAGAAATTTCCGGGAACTATCTATGGATTCACCCAACCAATCGACATGAGGGTATCAGAGATGATCTCGGGAGTAACGTCTGCCGTCGCTATTAAATTGAAGGGTGATGATTTGGAGGAACTTGAGCAGCTTTCCAAAAGGGTTGAATCTGTGGTAGGTTCAATAGAAGGTGCAGTCGATGTGGCACGTACTCCGCTGACAGGGCAAATGTACCTCAGCATTCGCATGAATCATTCCGAGATGAGCCGCTTGGGAATCTCTGTTGAGGACATTAATGACCTGGTAAGCACCGCGATTGGTGGAAGTCAGCCTACTGAGATCATCGAAGGTAACCGGCGTATCCCGATAGTAGTACGTTATCCAGAAAAATACCGTGCATCCCCAGCGGCCATGGCTAACCTCTCGTTGACCACTGTCAATGGTGTGCGCGTTTACCTGAGCGATGTAGCCAATATCACCGAAGAGGACGGTCCGGTGCTGATCGAACGCGAGAATGGCAAACGGCAGGTGATCGTTGAAGCGAACGTTATGGGTCGCGATGTGGTGGGTTTCGTTGATGAGATTCGACGACGTATTGCATCGGACGTTAAAATGCCAGCCGGTTTTTACGCAGAATACGACGGGCAGTTCGCAAACCAAGCTCGCGCCTCAGGTCGTTTTGCACTGGTAGTCCCGATATCCTTGTTTCTGATATTCATGATTCTGCTTTCCACTTTCAACTCGCCTCGTCAGGCACTACTAATTCTTTGCAACGTGCCTTTTGCTTTCATCGGTGGAATCCTCCTCCTTTACTTTTCAGGCATGTATTTATCCGTGCCGGCTTCCGTAGGTTTTATAGCCCTACTTGGACTCGCCGTCATGAATGGTGTGGTGCTGGTAAACTACTTTAATCAGCTAAGAGATGAAAATCCGGATGAGGACCTTGAGTCCATTGCCATTCGTGGTGCACGAAGACGTTTACGCCCCGTCCTGATGACGGCAATTTTAACCGTCCTGGGACTGGTGCCTCTTCTCCTGGCCAGTGGTCCGGGTTCAGAGGTTCAAAAGCCGCTTGCAGTGGTGGTAACCGGTGGAACTTTCTCGTCAACGATTCTTACTCTGGTTCTCCTGCCGACGCTGTATGTATGGTGGGAACGACGTGCGCAGAAACACGGTGTCGGCGTACACGAATCTGGGGGTATGCATGTTTTCTCAGAGCCGGATTAAGATCCGAATGCCCAACAATATATTGAATACGTCGTGGGCAAGTATCTCAGGCGAGTTTAGCTGAATGGTATGTACTATCGGTTCGTAAGGAACCGACTGATCGTTCCGGAATGAGCCTCACCCGGTCGTTTCCTGATGTCGACCTCGTCAACTACTCGACAAGCAGCTAGGCGTTTTGAATCCCACTATTGGACTAAGGCCAATCCTGCCTCTGTAGTCTGAGCTCTGTTGGGCACGCGGCTCAGGCCATTGGCTAGTATCAGTTCTATAACTGTATCATAGGAAAGACCGGAGGCTATTTCACAAGCCCTTGGAAAGTAGCTCGAAGCAGCGGCCATACCTGGAACCATGTTTGCTTCCAGGAAAAAACACTCACCGGTTGCCTTGGTCTTAATGTCGATTATTGCGAGTCTCGAACGCCCAGTTTCTTAAATACATCGATAGCCAGGGCCTTGACGTTAGTTGTTAACTCACAGTCTTCGGGTTTCCTGAGTTC
>CALGUT010000363.1 GCA_937920335.1 uncultured Opitutales bacterium | reverse complement strand
TCGCGAAGGTGGGCCAAGTTTGGAAGGGGATGCCCCTGTGAGAAGTGTTTATGTGAAAAAGCTTCGTAATCGTCCCGAAAAGTTTCTCCACAGTTTTGATGCGCCGCAGGGATTTGATTCGGCTTCTGAACGCTTGCAGACCACGACGCCCATCCAGTCCTTGCTGTTAGTGAATAGCCCGTGGCCGGTTCAGCGAGCAGCGAGTTTTGCCAAGCGTGTGTTGGGCGATTCGAATGAAATGAACTCAGAGACGATCGAACGTGCGTTTAGGATCGCTTACAACCGTCCGCCGTCGGACAAGGAGTTGGCGCTTTCGATGGAATTTATACAGTCTCAGAGGCAGAAACTCGACGAGGAACTGTTGGAAAAACTGCCCTCGAATGAGGATAGTGATTCGGCATTGTTTTCAATTAATGAAGGATTCGCCTCGCTCGAGGAGGAATTGTCGCTCGGTGACATGGCGTTGCATCTTGCACCGGGAAGTCCTTTTGAACGGCTGTTATTACCGGGCATCGAAATTCCAGATGAAGCTTTTACGGTCGAGGCGGTCATCATGCTGGACAGCATTCACGACAACGCCAGTGTGAACACGTTAATCTCTCAATGGGATGGCGATCACGAGCGGGGAGGTTGGAGTATTGGCGTGACCAGTACGCAATCCAAATACGATCCGCGCAATTTTATCGTTCAGCTCGTCGGTCGAAACGCGGCTGGAAATATGGAGTATGAGGTAGTACCCTCAGGGATACACATTCCTTTGGGAAAACCCATTTATTTGGCTGCAGCGATCACCGCCAACAAGCAGAATGACGAACGAGGTGGGGGACAGGTCACCTTCTACTTTAAAGATTTATCTGATGCCTATGCGCCCCTTGAAAGTAGGACGGTGGCACATGCGATTACCGATGGGATATTTCTGGCAGATACGAAGAAGATTTTGGGTGGGCGGGATGCGGAGGGGCACCTATGGAATGGCCAGATTGCGCGTCTTTCGATATCCGAGTATTCGCTCACGGAGTCCCAACTATTCATTGCTTCTGAGTCCGACAGCGAAGGCCGTTGGGATTGGCAGTTCTCGGGCTCTAGCGCTCACGCCGCGATACCTGCAGGAGCGGCCTGGATGCTGCCATCCAAACTGGAAAAATCTCAGGATCCACTGTTCAGTGCGGTGACTGATTTCTGTCACGCGCTCATAACATCGAACGCTTTCTTTTACCTCCACTAAGCCGATGCCCTGTCACCACTACGATAACGTTTTTTCTCGCCGCGATTTTTTGAGAACTGCGGGGTGTGGCTTTGGTTCACTTGCACTCAGTGCTCTGTCCGGAATCCCGCTCGCACACGGCGCTCAGTTTGGAGCTGGTTCGTCGAAGATTCCTCACATTCCAGCGCGTGCCAAAAATATCATTTGGCTCTTCATGGAAGGTGGGCCGAGTCATCTAGATCTGTTTGATCCGAAGCCATTGCTCAACAAACTTGCCGGGCAAGTCCTTCCGGATAGCTTCGAAAAGCCGGTCACCGCGATGGGCGAAGCGAGCTCGCCGTTGTTGGAATCCCGACGCAAATGGGCGCAGCACGGAAAGAGTGGACTCTGGATTTCGGACTGGTTACCGAACCACAGTAAGATCGCCGATGAGCTATGTGTGATCCGGTCCTGTGTGTCGGATGGGATTAATCACGCTGGGGGTGTTTGTCAGATGAATACGGGTTCCGTGTTTGGAGGAAGACCCTCGCTCGGTGCTTGGGTGGATTACGGATTGGGTTCGGTGAATAATGATCTTCCGGGGTATGTAGTGATCAAGGATACCGATGCCATGGTCGTAAATGGAGCGCGTTCCTGGGGGGCGGGGTTTATGCCATCGACACACCAGGGAGTATTGCTCGATACCGGCTTGGAGCCGATCGCCAACCTTCACGCTCCGAAAGGATTTAGTGATAAACGCCAGAGTCAGAA
>CALGUT010000362.1 GCA_937920335.1 uncultured Opitutales bacterium | reverse complement strand
TTTGAGCAAGGGGGTTGCTGCGTCGACGTCTACCGCTAAGAGGTCACGGATTGCATTTTGGTATTCGGTGCGATTAAGGCGCCGGAAAGTGTCGGTGCGACCCGGGTCAGGTCGATCTGTAGCTGATTTGTCAATGGTGCCAATAAGGTTTGCCAATACGGCTTCATACGTCGCCTCGCTGGGGCGTTGCCGATCGGTTGGAGGCATCTGCCGCGACTCGAGTTTCTTGATTACACGTTCCCATACGTCTGTATTTTCGAGAATTTCCTCAGAACGCACCGTCTCAAAATTCATACCCCCTTCTTTTTCGTCGGCATTGTGGCAGCTAATACAGTATTTTTTAACGACTCCCAGTTTGGATGAAATGGTGGTTTCGGTGTGGTGACCTTCTCCTAGGGCGCTCAATTGTTGCTTGAGCCAACTGGTAGATAAATCATATTCCGATTCGGTTGGTAATTCGTCGGGAGGTGTATCTTCCGGGGGCATTTCTCGCTCGTCCAGCATCCAGGCTACTTCGTCCCAAGTTTCGAAGTGCTGAGACATATCTGCATCCAAAATGCTCTCCAGATCGAGTTCTCCCTTCGTCTTTTCTGGATTGTGACAGCTTACGCAGTGATTAGAAATCATGCTTCTGAGCGGAGAATCAATCGTTATCGGCTTTCCTGATGTCGTGCTGGCTGCGAAAGATAGAATACCAATTGTTGCTATAACAGAGGCCGCGAGCGTCTGAAGGGGATATTTTTTTCTTGAGATCAATGACATTGAAATTGGGGAAGTTAGTCTTGGGGAGACCGGAGTGGTGTCCTGCGGCTTGGGGTAAAAGCGAGTTTGTTGTCGGTTGAGACAAGTACTGAATCAAACGTTTCTTTGCTTTAGTTCAAGTCTGATCGCAAGAATCGATGCCCTGATCCAGTCTCGACCTGGGTTTATTTTACCGCAGACGCCAGAATCGTTTCGAAGAACGGTTCCTTGGCCTCTCGTGCAACAATCGACACCTCGACCTGTTCAAACCCGGCATTTTTCAACCAGCGGTATACCTGGTTCTGGGAGAAGCCGAGCCATTGGTCGTTGTAGAGTTCGCGAGCTTTTTCAAACTGATGTTCGAGTAGGTCAAGAATGATAATTTGACCCCCAGGTTTCAAAATTCTATGCGCTTCCCTGATTGCCTGATCGGGTTGTCTGGCGTGATGAAGGGCTTGGCTAAGAAGCGAGAGATCTACCTGCTCGTTTTTGAGTGGGACGGCTTCAATATCTCCGTATTTGTATTTGAGATTTGTAAAACCATTCTTCAGCGCCAGATCTGTTCCGACCTCAACCATGCGCTTCGAGTTATCTATACAGTAGACGGTTTCTGCCCGTCGTGCTAACAATTGAGATATGATACCTTCTCCAGCTCCTAAGTCTGCAATTACGATGGCGGGAGTTAGTTTTAGTAAGAAGTAGCCGATCGCTTCCCAGGTTCGGCCAGGACAAGGATATTTCTCAAGGTTCTCGGCGACGGTATTAAAAAAATTTTCTGATAACTCTCTACGCTGATCGAGTATACGGTTGAGACTTTGTATGTCGCTTTTGCCCTGACTTTGTTTATCGAAAGATTCGCAGACGACTTTTAGGAGGTCCTGCGTTACTTTCGATAAGGTACGGCTTATATGATAATAACTCCGTTTCCCTTCTCGTCTGTCTTCAACCAGTTCGCCTTGTTTCAGCAGTCCGAGATGAGTGGATATGCGGGACTGACCCATATTCAGGATCGCCTGCATCTCTGCAACCGAGAGCTCTTCCTCTACCAACAGACGCAAGAGGCGAAGTCGCGTTGAGTCTGAAAGTAGTTTTAGAGTATCGGCCGTATCCACTGAACTATGACGCTGGCGGAAACTTACTTCCGGTCAACGTAGCGCGAGATGGATTTCAGTTTCCAGGTCTGAGAGTTTCCGGCGACTTCAACTTCCACGACCGCATCGGGTGCTTTCCCGAGTAGGATATGTGCAAGTGGAGTTTTGTAAGAAAGAATGTTCTTATCGGGCTCGCTGTCCCAAGCTCCCAAGATATGGTAGGTGACTTTCTCGCCTGAGTCAGCGCTCTCAATGTCAACAGTGCTTCCGACTCCGACAACTTCGGTGGGCGCTTCTGTGAAATCAGTGATTTGCGCTAACGCCAAGTCCTGCTCCAACTGACTCTTGCGGGCCATGAGGGTTGTTTGATCTTGGCGAGCCATTTTGTATTCAGAGTTTTCCTTCAAATCACCGTGTTCACGGGCGACCGCGATGGCCTTTTTGTTTTCAGGAATCTTTTCCTTAACGAGCACATCGTATTCGCTCTTGCGATTGTCGAAGCTTGCTTCAGAAACGAATAGGTGGTCTCCATCCTCGGAATCACTCGAAGTGTCCACTAGACTTTGAACTCCAGGGAACAGCTTGATTACACGCGCTAGAATGGACTTTTTCGTAAGCTCTTCGAACCCTTGGTTCATCAGAAGTGAGTTCGCAAGGTCCCGGGCGGTTTCTGGATCTGCTTCGGCCATCAAATCACCAATAAGCTCTTGATCGTCAGATAGCAGGTCTGCCAGTGGAACTCGTCTGGTGCCTGATGATTGCAATGCCTCGTAGTCAATCGCATAAAGTATGGACATGAACAGACGGGGATTGATCAGATCGTGGATAATCGTCGAGAACTTGCGTGAATTACGGTTCTTGATTATCCAGATGAGAACTGGACCTTTAAGGTTTTGCTCCACGAGCCAACGCTCGAGCGTGGATTTAATGGTTTCTACCGGCGCCTTGGTATAGAGATAGTTTATGCTTTCAGTTGTGAATTTCCCGCGACTGTTCTTGAACAGATCTAAGATCACCTTGGTCCAGGAATCCGGGTGGGTCCTTTCGATCAATTGAAGTAGTTTGGATTGATACGGTCCGGGTAATTCGTTAGCCAGCTCTTCTAGGACAGGTGCTTGGGCGACGAGTTCGTCAGGCAGCGGAGCGACATCGGTTTCGCGCTCGAGAATGGTGAGTGCGTCATCGCGAACGAATGCGGCATGGAGGCGTTCCAGCAGGTCCAACTGATGAGTCTCTGCAATGAAGCCCGAAAAGTCGTCAATCAATTCTGAGAGGTGCTGCTTAACACCTTCGTTTGAATCATGAGCAGCAATCAGTTCTTCGACCAGGCGTAGTTTCCGACCTGCGGCATTCGTTTTGAAGTAAGCGTCGAAGACTTCGTCTTCTCGGTTTACGGGCTCATCTCTAACGAAGTATGGATCGGTCTTTCTTACCGGCATGCCGATGCGGGAGTCTTTGGCTACGTGCTTCTTGGTAGCTGTCCACCATTTCTTCGCTTTTGCCTCCCCGAGGAGAATTTTTAGAATTCGTTCGATGTCCTGGTTGGAACCCTTCTTTTCAGGAAGCTTGTCAAGGATTTGGAAAATGATCTCAGCTTGTTGCTTGCTGATCATGTGTTTCACCTCGTCTTCCTCGGTTCTTGAACGAGCAAGGATATGGTCCTTTGGAAGAACCTCCATGGTGTCCACACAAAATGCCGGGTCCATCGAGTGGCCTGGTTTATCTTCAAAATCAATGATCAAGCGGTTTTCGGCGTCTTTGTACGACTGAATTAAACCGAAGCCCCAGCTTCGGTGAATGCAGTAAAAACCTGGCTCCAATGCCAATAATTTATCTTTTTCCCGTTTTAACTTGGGATTTTTTTCGATGAGCGCTTTAACCGCTTCTTCGTTCATATTTTAATTGGTTGGTACAAGAATCCTATTGTCAGAAAATTATTTCTGACACTCTAATTTTTAAATGTCAAAGATTGATAA
>CALGUT010000361.1 GCA_937920335.1 uncultured Opitutales bacterium | reverse complement strand
AGCAGGTTATGCAACGGCGCACTATGGCAAGTGGCACCTTGCGAACAACATGATACCGGACTCTCCGTTACCAAGTGAGTATGGCTATGATGAATACGGAGCCTTTAATTGTGCGGGTGAGCAAATGCCAGTGCACGAAGACTCAATGCATGCGAATGCGTTTATAGAAAAAGCGGTGGCTGCCAAAAAGCCCTTCTTTGTAAATCTCTGGCTCCACGAACCACATACTCCGTTTCATACCGTTCCAAAATATGAATGGCGCTTTCGGCATATGGACAGTGAAGCCGATCGCATCTATGCATCGGTTTTATCGCATGCAGATGACCGAATCGGGGAAGTTCTAGATACGCTTGATCGACTCGGAGCCACCGACAATACCCTGGTTATTTTTAGCTCGGACAACGGCCCTGCGCGAGGCGCGCCCGACGCTGAGTTGGCTCTTATGTATGATACCGCTACCGGAGCTGGCTGGGGTATTGCTGGCGCCAAAGGAATTACTGCGGGCAGAAAAGGCTATAAGGCCTCTTTGTTTGAAGGTGGGATCAATGTCCCTTTCATCGCACGGTGGCCAGGTAAGATTGCAGCCGGGGCCGTCGACGACACGTCCTTAATCTCCGCCGTAGATCTTCTGCCTACATTTTGTGAAATCGCTGGAGTTGAACTACCGAACTCCTATCAGGGAGATGGTCTGAGCCAGGTCACCATACTTCAGGGAAACATCAAACCGATTCGCGAAAAGCCGCTCTTCTGGAAATATGAGTCTCCCTGGCCAGCGCGGGAAGCGAAACCCGAACATTGGGTATCTTACGCGGTTATGGATAAAAACTGGAAGTTGGTCGCAAATAGAGATTCCAGTTACGTTGAACTCTATGACATTACGGCCGATCCCTATGAAAAAAGGGATCTCAAAACCGAGAAACCCACGGTTGTAAAACAGCTTTTGTCGAAGCTGACAGATTGGCAAATTAGTTTGCCGGAAAAACCGACTGGCAATGTCTTTTCTTCTGAGCGTAATTTCTAAGGGATGCGACAAAGCCTATTTCTCTCTTTTTCTCTTCTCCTGTGCGCTACAGCATGGAGTAATCAGCACGAAGACAACTTGGGTAAAAAGCCCAACATCGTATTTTTGTTCGCCGATGATCAGCGCGCAGACACGATTGGCTTGCATGGCAATCCGCATATTCAGACCCCGAACCTGGATTCTCTGGCAGATACAGGATATAGTTTTTTGAGGAACTACTGCGCCGGTTCATACAGCGGTGCCGTGTGCGTAGCGAGTCGCTCCATGTTGATGACAGGGAGACATTGGATGAGTTTACCTCCTGGAAACAAGTCCAGGAACTGGATTGATCTTCCTTTACTTCCATCAGAACTTGAAGAGCAAGGCGGGTATCAGACCTTCATCGTCGGAAAGTGGCATAATGGAGAGGAGACACTTAAAAAAGCGTTTTCGAATGGAAAGTCTTTGTATGTCGGGGGGATGGTTAATCATGCCGATTTTCAAGTTCAAGACTTAGCAGATGGAAAGCTGAGTGAGAAGCGGGATGCGGGTGGATTTTCCAGCAAGGTTTTTGCAGATGCTGCTATTGAATTCATCGACACAGCTGAAACGGAAAAGCCCTATTTTCTTTATGTAGCACTTACGGCCCCTCATGACACTAGAAACCCACCCGAATCGTACCGGGAGATGTATTACGAAGACCGTCCTCCGTTACCGAAAAACTTCCTCCCGTATCATCCATTTGTAAATGCCCCGCAAGTCACTCAAGGTCGTGACGAAGGTTTGGCACCCTGGCCGAGGACGGCGGAAGTAATCAGTGATCAACTGTGCGAGTATTATGGCTTGATTACTCACCTTGACGAGCAAGTGGGTAGAGTGATGAAAGCGATTAAAGACAGTCCTCAAGGGGACAACACCATCATTATTTACACGGCGGACCACGGACTCGCTATGGGAAGTCATGGATTGTTGGGTAAGCAGAATGTCTATGAGCAGAGCATGCGGTCACCCTTGATCATGAGTGGCCCTGGTATTCCTAATGGACGATCAAACTCGTCATACACCTATGTTCACGACCTCTATGCCACGATTTTTGATATGTCTGGAATTGAGGCTCCGTCAGAAATGGATGCGTTGTCACTCTTACCTATCATAAACGACGAAACGGAGGCAGTTAGAGATACGCTGTTTCTCCCGTTTCAGGATAACCAGCGGGCAGTAAGCGACGGGACATGGAAACTGCATGTGTATCCAAAAATAAACCACGCGCTTTTGTTTAATCTGGAAAAGGACCCACACGAAACAAGAAACTTGGCTGAAGATCCTCATTATAAACGGCAATTGACTCGAATGATGGCGTTAATGGAATCAACGCTCACAGTTTTTGGTGACTCCGATCCTCTTCAGGTCGACAACCCAGGGTCGAAGAAACCTGTCTATGATAACGAAAAACGAACACTCGATATCTGGCAGCCAAAATGGATCCGAGACAAATATTTCGGAGGTAGGAATAACCCCAATCACGGAAATTAATCGAACGGGAATTTGTGCCTATGAGCGTTTCTAAAGCCAATCAAAATGTTACCCTTCGACTGTTGTGGCTAATTGTATTTTGTGGGATTGTTATCCTATCTTTCACCCAACCAATTGGCGCCCAGGACACGAATGGAGACTATGAAATGGGCGAGGGCGGAGAAGTTATAGTTACGAGCGGCTTCGTCATAAAACAAGTTCCCAGTGACCAGGGTATCATTCCTCTCCTGGCCGTCGGAAGTAGCAACGGGCATCACCTTATTTATGATCCTAACCGATTTGCGATGAAAGGTTTTTGGCGCGGACAATACGGTCGAATAAGTGAAGAAGGCGAATTTGAACCCAACCTGCGTGATCTAAAATCGTTCTCTTTGGACAGAGCTCCCTGGACTTATGGCGAGAAGCCGCGCATAGCAGTCCAACGCACCTGGCGAGGAGTAGAGGTTCGTGGAGAACAACTTTGGTTCCTATACCGATTGGATGATCCGAACAGTGACCTGTTTTGGGATGTAGAGGAGCAGTTGGTTATCGATTCAGCAGAGCTGCAGCATCTGAGGTTCAATATTCGACCAAGTGAGCCCAGTGAGAAGTATCTGAATTACTGGCTGCATCAAACGGACTTCCGTCGGGTATCCACAAACGGGCAACAGAATCAGCGGAATCTGCTAAAGAATCTGTTACCAAACCAAACTCAATTTACGATATCCTTCTACCGAAAAAAGGAGACACCCACGTTTCCTAATGGTTATTCAGTTCGTTTAATTGATATCCCATCACCAAATCCGCCGTTCCGGTTTGAGCCGACAGACATTGATTTTGGATCGGGTGGTGCGGTTTACACATCTAATCGTACCGGGCAGGTATGGAAACGGGAAGCAGGCAAATGGTCGCTCTACGCCGATGGCCTTCACGAGATCAATGGCGTGCGCGTGTCTCCAGACGGTAAAGGTGTCTACGTCATTCAGCGGCCTGAACTGACTTACCTGGAAGATACTAATGGAGATGGAACTGCCGATCTCTATAAAACGATTGAAGATCGTTTTCGCTACACAGGGAACTATCACGAATTTGCTTATGGTCCCCGCATCAATGATAAAGGAGAGATGTTCTTTTCTACCGGTCTTAGCGCAGGTGCTCACTTTAGTGCAGAGCCGAAGGGATATCCAAATCAAATGACATCTGCACTCGGATACCGTGGATGGGTTATGAAACGGAGTCCTGATGGCACTTTAACTCCGTTTGCTTCAGGTCTGCGATCACCAGCCGGTATTGGGATGAATACCGAGGACGAATTGTTTATTACAGACAATCAAGGTGACTGGGTAGCGTCTTCTTATTTGGGGCACGTTGAAGAAGGTGATTTTATGGGGCATCCTGCTTCGCGCTGGGATCTGCCAGAGTTTGGCCTAACGCCGAAAGTTCTCGATTACTCAAACGTGGAGAAAATACCCGATGAGGTTCCGTATCAGGAAAAGGCATCGTTTGAAAATGAAAGAAAACGACCGGCCGTGTGGTTAGCGCATGTGGACCTCACTAATTCACCGGGACACCCCTCATTTGCCCCTAAGGAAGGGTTCGGTCCGTTTGGCGGACAGGCATTTATTGCAGATATTGCGCACAGAAATATTGTTCGTGTAGCGCTTGAGAAAGTGGGGGGAGAATATCA
>CALGUT010000360.1 GCA_937920335.1 uncultured Opitutales bacterium | reverse complement strand
GTATAAATATCGGGCCGAATAGCGGTTCTTCTCAACGAGAATCTCCGAGGCGCCCCCTCCACAGTCGGATCCGACTTAAAACTCCACAGTTTCTGACCCTTTGGCGACATAACGAATTCCAGGAAAGATTCACCAAGATCCCGGTTAGGCGCACCACGTAACAGTGAAATAGGATCTGCAGAAATCGTTGTACCTCCCATCGGAGTAACAAAGCCCAAGCGATCAGAGTCTACTCGATTTACCACTGATTCTACCTGAAACTTCCCATAGAAATCGATGGTCATCCCCACCGCCGCCTGGCCCAATGATACATCTATTGAAGGTTTCATTGAGGAATCCGTAAAGTATCGAGCGTTGCCTGAAATACGGCGAATTAACCGGAGTCCAGAATCCCAACCTTCCCTTATTGCTTGAGTTTCAGCAACCGCCTGCGTGATACCTTCAGATTTCAACTCTGCTAACCGAAGTTGGATCTGTTGCTGAATAATCATTTCAAATGCCTGAGTTATAGACCCACTCTTTGTAGGATCACACACCGCTACTTCACCAAACAATCGAGGATCTTCGAGATCCCACCACTGCTGCGGGACTTGTTGAACCCCCAACCGATCCAATGAATCCTTATTGTAAATCATCCCATAGGCGGAAAGTACCGACCCAATCCAACGCCCTTTCGAATCCCAATACCGCTCTCCTGAAAGCGTTTCCGGGATCCCAGTGTCACCGAACCACTCTGGATGGTTCTCAAATAATCGATTGGGCACGGTATTACCTATCTGCGCTTGACGACCATGATCATAAGTCCCTCCTCCAAAGAATATATCGATGCCACAGCTCACATCAGATTCGAGAAACGCACGGCGCGCACTTTCGGCAACGGAATCATCCACTGGAGAATTATCGAGCTCCATTCTGCGGTTTCCAAAACTGGTCAACACCTCTGAACTCCACTTTTTGCCGAGACCATGGATCCAGTGACTACGAAAGCCAGCTGTGTATTCGCCTTCCAAATACCGGGCTATTTCGCTGGTCCCACCGATGACTCGCCAATCAACCCTTACATCAACACCGGTTTCCGCGCGATACCATTCCCGAAATGCTCTACCGAATTCATACCGGATCGATTCATTGTGTGGACTTACAATTACAACAGAAGCCGAACCTTCGACTACTGAGTCTTCTGTGCTTCTAAACAAAAAAGGCAGCCCTACCACGAGGACCAACAGGGCAATTATAGACAGATTCTTTGTCACTGAAATTTTGTCGTTCAGGTTTCTAAACATCGAGGATCACTACATCCTCTGAATCAGCCCACGCATAAAGTTTCTGATCCCTATCACCCCACAGGAATCGAGGATTCAACTCAAAAACCTTTAACTGAGTTTCCCTAGACACAAATTCATACTGAGCCACTTCCCCGAAGTAGGTCGAGCCACCTACCGTACCCGAAATGCAATTTTCTTCAGATTGAAAGGTTTCAATCTGGAGGCTCTCAGGGCGAATTACGCAACAAACACTAGCGCCCGGCTTTAGGCCTTTAACTGATTGCGCAACAACACCGGTCAATACTCCCAAGTCTGTCTCGACAGATGCCATACCTCCTCCGGCATCCAAAACCGTTCCTTTGATAAAATTCGCATCACCAATAAAATTGGCCACAAACTTACTTTGAGGTCGCCGGTAAATTTCCTGAGGCGTCCCCACTTGCAATACCTTCCCCTTATCCAGGATCGCTAGCCGGTCTGCCACTGAAAGCGCTTCTTTTTGATCATGAGTTACATACACCGTGGTCAGTTGATACTCCTTACAGACACGCCGGATCTCCTGTCGCATTTCATTGCGTAACTTTGCATCGAGATTGGATAACGGTTCATCTAAAAGAAGACATCGAGGACGAACCACCAATGCGCGAGCCAGCGCGATCCGCTGCTGCTGCCCACCTGACAACTGATTGGGTTTCCGCTTCGCATAGTCTGCCATCTGAACGGCCATCAACGCTTCAGCAGTCCGAGACTTAACTTCATCTCGCGATAACTTCTGTTCCTTCAGGCCGAAAGCTACATTGTCCGCAACCGTCATATGCGGCCACAGGGCATAACTCTGAAATACCATGCCTGTTTTCCGCTTATAAGGCGGGACGTCGTTTACCCGCTCTTCACCAAAATAGATATCACCCCTTTCTGGAGAATTAAATCCTGCCAATCCACGCAGCAAGGTCGTTTTACCGCAACCACTCGGCCCTAACAAAAAGAAAAGCTCTCCAGGCTCGATTCTGAGATCTACGGCGTCTAGTGCGATCGTTTCGCCAAATGACTTTGTTAGATTCTTAACCTCAATTGATATCATAGTTCGGCAATAGGCACCCACCCTAGGTTTTGCATTTCTAGAGGAAAGCCAAAACTTATTCACAATTTAAAGAGAGGCATTGTCGTTCATTCGGAAAGGTGTCACAAAGCCCGTTTTCCAAATATGTATAAAGAACTCGACGACATCCTTGTAACCGAAGAAGCAATTCGCCAACGCACCCGCGAAATGGGTAAGGAAATATCCGATCTGTATGGAGAAGAGGAGATTTCGGTGATCTCGATCATCAATGGAGCCATTATTTTTACGGCGGATCTCCTAAGAACGATTACAAGCCCCGTTCGCTTGGATTGCATCCGAGTGAGTAGTTACCGCAATTCAACCACTCCAGAAGTAGCCCCCCAGGTACTTGACAACATCAAACTGGATGTTGCAGGACGGCACGTGC
>CALGUT010000359.1 GCA_937920335.1 uncultured Opitutales bacterium | reverse complement strand
CTCGGTAGAAGTCTCATGATTCTTTTGAGGCTCTAGTCTTCAAGCTTCAGGTTTTACCAAAACGATGCCGGCGCCTTCGATCCGGATCCGTTTTTGTTTATACAGCGCACCGATCGCGCGTTTGAAGGCCTGCTTACTCACATCAAATTCTGCACGGATCGATTCCGGAGACGACTTATCATTGAACGGCAATGTACCTCCACTCGCTTTCAGAGCTTCGAGGATCTGCTCACCGATCGGTTCAACACGACTGTAGCCCGCACGATCCCGACGCAGGTCGATGTTTCCGTCTTCCCTAACATTCGTTACGTAGCCAACGATCCACTGCCCATAGTCGAGTGCTTCTGAAAGTTCCGTATGATAGAGTAACCCCAGGTGCTTATCATTGATGATCGCCTTATAACCCAACGGCGTCTCATCGATGATCAACAGGTCGACTTCCTCTTCCCGCTCATACTCAGCTGGTTCCTTATTGGTAAACTCACTCAACTGCTCGCTCGCAATAATCCGTCCGCTCAACTCATCCACGAGAATATAGACGACGCAGCGGTCACCGACATGCGGATCACTGATCTGCTCGCGGTAAGGCAACAATAAATCCTTACTCAGACCCCAATCGAGGAAGGCACCGACCTTCTCATTCACACTGACAACTTTAAGGTTCGCAAACTGCCCGACGGTGGCCTTCGGAGTTTCCGTCGTCGCCACGATTCGATCCTCGGAATCTTTAAATACGAAGACCTCGATATCATGTCCCTCCCCTAGCTCATCGACTACATACTGTTTAGGTAGTAAAATCTCCCCCAGTTCGCCTCCATCCAGATACACACCATGATTTGAGTCTCTGATAAAATTCAGGGTATTCAGTTTTCCTAGCTCAGCCATTAAGGAGCTAAGCTGCCATTGAGCCTTACCAAGCGCAATGGGAATCAAGCATTGGAAATTCATAAAGAGATACCTCCCAACCAACCTCAAACCTCTCAACTCCTGACACCGGAAGTCGTCGAGAACTCTTGTCACCCGACAAATGAGCTGCAACAGTTGCGCCACCTTATGGAAAACCAATTGAATCTTCGAAAGAACCTGGCGGTTTGCAGCTGGTCCCTGCAACCCGATGACACAGACCAGCTGATATCCATGGTCAGATCACTCGACATTCCACGGGTTCAGCTGGCTTTAAATGATCACCGCGGCAGCGCAGGTGGAGCCGCCATCGGTAAGGCCTTGTCCGAAGCCGGGATCGAAATCGTTTCCGGAATGTTTGGGACGGTCGGCGAAGACTACAGCACGCCCAACACCATCCGGAAAACCGGCGGAGTGGTCCCCGACGCTACCTGGGAAGATAATCAAGCCATCGTCCGCGACGTGGTAGAAGCGGCCCGTTCACTTGGCTTGAACCTGGTCAGTTTCCACGCCGGGTTCCTCCCAGAGGATCCGAAAGATCCCGACTACGCCAAACTCATTGAACGTCTCCGTGCTGTGGCAAAGCCGTTTGCGAAGGCCGGTATAGATCTGTCCTTTGAAACCGGTCAGGAAGATGCCGCCAGCCTGGCACACTTCCTCGACGACCTCGCGGCTCCCAACGTCGGAGTAAACTTCGACCCCGCCAACATGATCCTTTACGACAAGGGCGAACCAGTAGCCGGACTACGCACGCTCTTGCCTTACCTGCAGCAGATCCACATCAAGGACGCCATCGTTACCAGCGAGCCTGGAACTTGGGGTAGCGAAGTGGTCGTCGGAACCGGGCAGGTCAATTGGCCAGCCTTTTTAACGGTGCTCACTGAGGCCGGATACGACGGCCCGCTGGTCATTGAACGCGAAGCCGGTGACGATCGTGTGCCCGATATTCGCGCTGCCAAACAACACCTCGAATCCGTATTAGAGAAAGGACTTCCATTATGACAAATGTAGGAATTATTGGACTGGGAATGATGGGACAGATGCACCTTACCGCTTGGGAAGGCATCGCAGGAACCCGGCGACGCATGGTAGCCGATACCGATCCGCGACGCGCGGCGGGCGATTTCTCAGGATCCTGGGCCAACATGGAGGGCGGTGCCAAAAGCATCGATTTCACCAAGATTATAGGGACCACCGATCCCATGGAGTTGATTCACTCCGATGAAGTCGACCTGGTGGACATCTGCGTACCCACTCCCTTTCACCTCGACCTCGCCCTCGCGGCCATCAAAGCAGGAAAGCATGTGCTTTGTGAAAAACCACTGGCTCGTACGGCTAAAGATGCGCGAATAATCGCTAAAGCCGCCGCCCAGGGAAAGGGTCTGTTTATGCCAGCAATGTGCCTCAGATTCTGGCCCGGTTGGTCCTGGCTCAAACAAGCAGTAGAAAAAGGAACCTACGGCAAAGTCATTAGTGCGGAATTTAATCGCATCGGTTCACTACCACCCGGTTGGTTCAGTAACGGCGAATGGTCCGGAGGCGCCATTCTCGACCTTCACCTCCACGATACCGACTTCGTACACTACGTCTTCGGTATGCCTGAGGCCGTTAGCAGTAGCGGATGGGTCGGACCTTCGGATTGCGTGGATCATGTCCACACTCAATACTTTTTTGCCGACGGTCCGGTCGTGACCGCTGAGGGTAGTTGGGCCGCCGCTCCTTCGATGCCGTTCGAGATGAGCTACCGTGTACTTTTTGAAGAAGCCAGCGCTGAGTTCCGATTGGATCGTCCAGAGGCTCCTCTGATGCTTTATCGCCGCGCCAAGGGAAATCGGAAGCCCCCCGAACCCAAACCCGTCAAATGTCCGGCCGGTGACGGTTACAAACTTGAGATGGCCTACCTGTCAAAGTGTATCCGCAAGGGAATTACACCTTCAATTGTTACACCCACGGAAGCCGCTGATTCGATTCGCATAGTCGAAGCCGAAACCAAAAGCGTCTTAACTGGCCGACGAGTGCGCCTGTAAAGCGGATTGTCCCTCCAGCAGGCTCATCCTGCAATTGACAGTGAATCATTCGTGAGTCAGCCTTGTCGTGATGAGCAGCTTTGGAATCAGACCCCACTTTTCCGAAATCCTGGATCTCAACCCCGAAGAGGCGCAGGCAAAAATAATTCGCGAAGTTCAACGCATCGACAAGCGCTGCGAGGTAAAGAGTTTTGATGGCTTTATATGCCTACGCATTCCGCGACAGGATCGCCATTTTTGGTCACCTCGCCTCAACCTTTCGCTCAATCCGACGGACGACGGCAAAGCCCGGCTTCAGGGAGTTTACGGACCCAATGCCAATGTTTGGTCACTATTCCTCTACGGCTATCTTCTCACCGGTAGTGTAGGATTGTTCTCCGGCATCTTCGGATTCGCCCAATATAGCCTGGAAGGAAAAACTTGGGGCCTCTGGATCTTTGGGGCGTCTGTGTTTGCGGCGATCAGCCTGTATGTGCTCGCACAATTTGGACAAAAGCTTGGCGCGTCTCAAACATTCCGGCTTCACCAGATCTACGAATCAGCAATGGGCCGATCGGTGGGTATCCACTAGTCGGCAAAACACCCGGTCCGGACCCCCCTTTATTCCGAAACATCAAAACAGAAAAACAACTCTTGGTCACGTAGGTAGAGCTTGCCGTTAGCGATCACCGGATGAGTCCATACCTTGCCGCGTTCGCTTCGTTGCTCGGACTGAGGTGAAAGCGTAAGCCGCCCCCGTTCATTCCAGCCATCCGGGGATGCATCTATCAATACAACCGTTCCGGTATCCTCACCCAGACAGTATAGTTTTCCATCCGCATAACCGATGGCTCCTTTTCCAAGCTCATCTTTTTCTGCCCAGACCTTTTCGCCCGTTTTCCAATCCTGACACACCCAACCGACCGCGTCGGAATAACCATACAGATAATCACCTACCCGGATGACCCCGCCGTGTTGATTCTTCATCACCTTATTACCATAAATTTCCGAGTGAGATTGATCGCTGTCTATCTTCACTTGAACACTACCTGCTCCATAACCAGCACTGATGTAAACCAGATTATCATGAACGATGGGTGTAGGAATAACAGCAACCCGGCCTCCCCTGAAGTCGGCTTGCCACAAAACACTACCATCCTCCGCGCCAATTCCAGAGAACTTTTGCTGGGTTAGTTGCACATACTGTTTCACCCCATGAATCTCCGCAGGCACAATCGACGCATACTGGGCGTTGTCCTGCCAATCTTCACTCTGCCAAACCCGCTTCCCAGTATGCTTGTCCAAAGCGGCTACCGTGCCTTTCTCTCCTCCTGGTGTGCAAAGCACCAGGTCACCATCAACTAGCACCGATTCCGTGTAACCCCATTTCTGCAGTACGCCTCCCAGAGAATCCATCGTCTTCTTCCAATTGATCTTTCCATCGCTCACAGAGGCACAGACCAGCAAGCCGTGACCACTCATCGCATAAACACGATCTGCATCCACCGTGGGAGTACCTCGTGGACCGTCACCCCAGGCGTTTTCCAACTTTTTGCCCAAAGAAGTAGACCACAAGGTCTCACCGCTCTGCTCATCCAGGCAAAAAAGATACTCCTTATTTTTTTTAGCCCCCATGATAAAGATTCGACCATCCGCCACAGCCGGTCCCGAATATCCTAACCCTATGTCTTCAGATAACCAAACCCGCTTGGGGCCACTGGCCGGCCAATCCTCCAGCAATCCTGTCACTGCCGAAACTCCGTTCCTGTCGGGACCACGAAACTGAGGCCAATCCACCGCGTAAGCACTTTGCAGAGCAAAACCCACGGATAGAAGACACACTATGGTTAACCATTTATTCAGCTTGATCATTTAGAAGAGGTGTTGAGGTGACGTTTATGAGCGGGCTTGATTACAGAATACGCCCCGACATAACCGGTTATCAGTACCGCCCCATAGTCAAGCCGCAGACAAACATACTGACTTGCCCCTATGTAAACCAGCTTCTGACACAGATTCCCAGAAAACGATTTCTGTTATCTGAGTTTCCTCACAGCCTCTCTTGCTCACAATGTCTGCTCCACAATCGCGTGAGCGAATCCAAACCGGCTATTTCCTCCCCCGCTTCGGAGCCTTCTTCGCCAGCTTTTTGATCGGAGACTTCTTGGCCTTTCTTTCCGGCGGCCATTTGGCGCGCTTCTTGACTGACTCCTTCTTCACCGGAGTCCTCGTAGTCCTCTTTTTGGAGGTTTTTCTCTTCGATCGCATAACTCTAAGTTCGTGTTAGATCCACTAGGCATGGATAGCGGTCGTCTGTCAAAACATGCTATTATTTAACCATTTCCGTTCCCTTCCCCTCTCGTCTACTGTTCCTCCACGGCATCAAAGATTGCCCATTTTTCCCCGTTTGACAATTAG
>CALGUT010000358.1 GCA_937920335.1 uncultured Opitutales bacterium | reverse complement strand
CAACGTTGGTATCCCTGCACAATTGCTAACGCGACGTCCTGATCTTCGGGCCGCTCAAAAACGGGTGTTGGCCTTAGATTACGAAGTGGGGATTGCTGTTGCAAATCAGCTTCCCTCGTTGACGATTGGCGGTGCCATTGATTGGCGCGGCGATCCGAGTTTGGGAGATGACATTCAGTCGATTTTTGCTCGCTTGGCTGCTCCTTTATTTAATGCAGGAGAATTGAAAAGCGAAGTTGCTTTTCGGAAGGCTCGGTTGGAAGAGGCCCTTGCAGGTTACTCCGAACGTTATCTGAACGCATTATTGGAAGTGGAGTCAGCGCTGTTGGGTGAACGAAAGTCGGTTGAGCGCCTCGAGTTGGTTGAGGAACAACTGAAAACCTCTCAACGACTCTTAGTCGAAACCCGTAACCGATTCAGCCAGGGCCTGACGGATTACCTACCTGTGTTTACCGCTTTGATTATTGTTCAATCCCTCGAACGGGATGTAGTAACCGCACGGCGCAGCGTGTTGAGCGCTCGCGTAGGACTGTACCGAGCGGTGGGCGGTCCGATCCAAAATCCGCAATCTGATTATCTTGAAACTGCCCAATATGAGTAAAAAATCCGTATTCAGTTCATTAATAACTATTCTTATCATTTTGGTGGTGGGTGGTGTAGCTAGTTATATTCTGATTACCACTGGACCCGAAACACTCCCCGAAGAGAATACCAGTTCAGCGAGAATCGTACAGACTATACCGCTTATTCCGCAGGATCGCTCTGTTTCGGTGAGTGTTCAGGGGAGTGTAGTTCCCTCAAGGAAAGTAACTCTCAGGCCTCAGGTATCGGGGCAGGTTATTGAAATGAGCGATTCCGTAAGTATTGGGGGTTATGTCGAAGCAGGGGAAGAACTGATCCGTATTGATCCCAAGGACTATGAATTAGCGTTGGCAGAAACTCGGGCCAATTTCGAACAGGCACATTTTGAACGCGAAGTGGAGAGTGGTCGTCAGGTTATCGCCAAGCGTGAGTGGAATGAACTGCAGGCCGACCTGGATATGGCAGAGGTAAACCGTTCCCTGGTATTGCGGGAACCGCACCTCAGACGTGCGGAAGCCCTTATGGAAAAAGCCAATAATGATATTGAAGTTGCCGAACTCCAATTGTCGAGAACGGTGATTTTGGCACCTTTCAACGCCAAGGTGGTGGATGAGTTTGTCGAAGTAGGTCAGTTACTTAATCCAGGTTCCAATATCTGTGAATTAGTGGGAACGGATGAATTCTGGGTCCAGGTGTCGGTTCCGTTTTCGAAGTTGAAATGGATTGCTTTTAACGACGAGGGTCAACCCGGTACTCGGGCGAAGGTTATCCTAGATGTCGGTGAGGAGCAGTCCGAAGAGTGGGAAGGCGAAGTGCTTCGATTATTAGGTGATTTGGACCCAGATGCTCTTATGGCGCAGATCATTATTACGGTAAAAGATCCCTTGGGCCTGCATAGCAGCTCAGAAAAGAAATTGCCCTTGCTGCTCGGTAGCTTCGTAGAGGTTGAGATTGATGCGGGCGAATTGAAAGGCGCCTTGACTATACCGCGGGAAGCTCTGCGGGAGGGACACAAAATATGGCTGGTTGGAGTCGACAATCTACTAAGAGTTGCAGACGCAGAAATATTGTGGCCTGAAAAGGATACGGTCTTAATATCAACTAATTTAAAAAATGGAGAGCAACTGATAGTGAGTGATTTACGCGTGGCGTTGCCAGGCTTGGAAGTAGATCCTCAACCTTCGACTGCTTATCCCGAACTTGTAACGCGCTGAGGATCTATTATGAAAAGTAATCAATACGATGATACTTCAAATGTAACCGGACTCATTGCTTGGTTTGCTCGAAACCATGTGGCGGCAAATTTGTTGATGATTGCAATCGTTGTCGTAGGCGTAGCCGTTGCTCTCAATATTCGTCAGGAGATTTATCCGCTCTTCGAAGTCGATACGGTTGATGTCAATATGCAGTATCGCGGAGCGAGCCCTGAGGAAGTCGAACAGTCTGTCATCTTACCGATTGAATCGGAGCTTCGTGGACTGGAGCTTACCCGTCGTATAGAATCCTCAGCTTCGGAGGGCCGTGCGAATGTTTCGGTAGAAATCATGCCGGGCTTTGACCGTAACCGAGCGCTTCAGGAGGTTACGGCAGCGGTTGCCAGAATCAGTTTGTTCCCGGATGAGATCGAACCACCATTGATTTCCTTGGGCACCAGTAGACGTCGTGGGGTTAATTATGTAGCCGTGTCTGGTAATTTGGATACGCGTACGCTTATCCAGATGGCTCATCAGGTGGAAGATGGATTGCTGGCTCAGCCCGAAATCGCGTTGGTTGAATTAAGTGGTGTTCGGCGCCCAGAGATTTTGATAGAGGTGCCGCAGACTCAGCTAAGGTCCCATGATCTGACACTTGGACAGATCGCACAGGCCATTGATAGGGCAGCCTTGGATGTTCCGGCCGGTACCATGAAGACCGCCGGTGGAGATATATTATTGAAAACTACTGAACGTCGCTATTTCGGAAGTGAGTTTGCTGAGATTCCGATAAGAAGTAGCAGCACGGGAGCTGAACTTAAATTGGGAGATATCGCCACCATTGAAGATGGGTTCGAGGAAACCAAGCGAGAATCCTACTATAATGGTAAGCCAGCAGTGTCTCTTTCGGTGTATGCATCAGAGAATCAGCCGCCGATCAAAGTGGCGGAGGCGGTAAAACGTTATGTTGATCAGATTCGCCCCACGCTTCCTGACTCGGTGGATGTGGAGGTGAGTTATGACCGCACCGAAGACTACAGTGAACGTATTAATTTACTAAAATACAACGGAACCCTCGGTCTGTTACTGGTGCTATTTGCCCTGGGTCTGTTGCTGGAACTTCGGGTGGCGTTCTGGACCGCGATTGGAATACCTGTTTCTATCCTTGGATCTCTGATTCTGTTACCATTGATGAATGCCAGTGTGAACATGATCTCGGTGTTTGGCTTCATCGTTACGCTCGGAATTGTGGTCGATGATGCGGTGGTTGTTGGTGAGGACATTTTTCATAAAATCAGTCAAGGTATGTCTCGGATGGATGCAGCCGTGGCTGGTGTGAGAGAAATGACGATACCAGTAATTTTTGCGGTTAGTACCAATATCATCGCCTTCCTGCCGTTGTTTTACGTACCCGGTGAAAGTGGCCGATTCTTGAATGTGCTACCCGCGGTGATTATCGCTGTGTTTGCCGTGTCCTTGGTCGAGTGTTTGCTGATTTTGCCATCTCACTTAGCATTTTCGCGCAAACACCCGCATACCAACTCTATTTTCTCACGTTTTGATCGCGCCCAAACCGCATTACGGGTGAAGCTTGATTCTGCGATGGAGGGTTTCTACCGACCGATCCTAAACCTGGTGATTCGGCTCCGCTACGTTACTCTGGCCGTATTCGCCGCAGTCTTATTGATCGTGATCGGCTACACGTGGAGCGGGCGGGTGAATTTTACGTTTAACCCGACCATTGAGAACGATTATATTCAAGGGGAGCTTGAGATGCCAACTGGAACTCCGGTAGCGCGTACACGAGAGGTGATCTTTATTATTGAGGAGGCTGCGAAGCGCGCGATTGCGAAGTTGGAAGAAGAGAACCCCGGCTTCGTTCGTAACATTCGCGTGTCGGTCGCGGATCGTGGAAACGACAATGCGGCAAGAGTAGCGATCAAGTTGGTGCCCCAGAATTACCGAAAAGTGACCGGCGCCGGATTCGTGAATGTGTGGCGAGAAGAAGTTCCGGAAATTCCCGACATGGAATCCTTGTTTTTCGATTATTTGGCTGGCCCGGGTGGGGAAGCAGCGATTTACATTCAGCTCTCTCATCCCGAGGTTGACACGTTGCGGCAGGCGGCCGAAGAGCTGGGCGATATGGTTGCGAATTATCCTGGCGTAACGGATATCCGAAAAGGATTTGGGAAGGAGATGCCACAATTGAGCTTCGAAATCAAACCAGCCGGACAGGCTATGGGCATCACGGCTCGTGATTTGGGGCAACAGATTCGGAATGCGTTTTATGGAGCCGAGGCGCTGCGCCAGCCGCGTGACCGTGAAGAATTAAGGGTCATGGTGCGATTACCGGAAAAAGATCGCAGATCGCTCAGCGCTTTGGAGGGCCTTCTCATTCAAGCTCCGAATGGAGCAGAGATTCCAATTAGTCAGGCAGCTGAGATCATTGAGACGACTGCTCCTGTTCGGATTACTCGGGTCGACGGTGCGCGGGTTGTAAATGTGACAGGCAATGTGATCGCGAGCGTTACGAATGGAAACAAAGTGCTCTCAGCGATGGAGAAGAAAGAGTTGCCGGAGCTACTGAGTCGGTTTCCAGGCCTCCGTTATACCTTTGAAGGTGAACAACGCGATCAACGTGAAGCCACCAGTAGTCTAAGCATTGGTCTTACGGCGTCACTGTTTGCCATTTTTGCCATCATGGCGGCGATTCTTCGTAGTTATTTACAGTCATTGATCGTGTTGTTGACTATTCCGTGGGGATTGGCGGGCGCTGTTGTCGGGCATATCGTGTTGGGTTTCGACCTGAGTATATACAGTGTCCTGGGTATGATCGCATTGTGTGGAATGGTGGTTAATGGAGGCTTCGTAATGGCTGTGACTCGGAATCGATACGTTGCTCGAGGGCTGACTTTGAACGAAGCGACGATTCAGTCGGCTCAACGTCGTTTTAGGCCAATTTTACTCACCGCGGTGACTACCTTTTTGGGGTTGGGGCCCATGATTTTCGAGACGAATGAGCAGGCGCTATTCCTAGTACCGATGGCAATATCTCTGGGTGTGGGAACGTTAGCCTCTTCACTTGTGGTGCTAATTCTTGTTCCTGTGATCTTCGTGATCCTTGAAGAGCTGAAAGATCTCCGCTCTACTGAACCTGCCTCTGATACGTCGCACTCTGGTAGTACCGGGGTGGGAGGCGAAATTTTTCAGGCCACCTACACTAAGCAGTAAGCAGGTTACACCCTAGGCTTTAATCAGGGTGTTGGGGAACAAGAGCGAGTTGACGTTTTCTAAGACTTAACCTACCTTTTTTACCATGTTTCGTCTGTTGGCCATCCCATTTTTGCTGACTCCATTGTTAATGGGGTCGCTAAGTTATGGGGCAGTTTCAAGGACTCTGGATGATATCGAATCGGAACACGGTACGTTACAGGGGAAAATGGAGCTTAAAGAACACACCGTATTCGTGTTCGAAACGGCCCGACTTGAGGTGCTTCGTGAAACCGGAGAGGGCCTCTTAAAAGTATTTCCAAGACAAGCGGACTTGAGCCACTCAGCACAGGATTATACTCCGACCTCTTTCCGAACACTCAAACGGAAGATCGCTCGGCTCCCTGCGCATGAGCAGGTTCGCTATTGGAAATTACATTCACTCAGGCACCCATCATCTGACGTAGCGACTGAATTGGAAGATGCCTTGGATTTAATGGAAACTGTCCGACAAGAGTCGATGCAGAGAGCAGTAGTTGAAGTGGAGGCAGAGCCGGTGCGGGTTTACAATCGGTATCGATCAGGAGCCAACTACAGCCGTTATTCTCCTTCCTACGGATACTCGTCTAACTATCGATATCGAAGGTCGATTCGAAAGGACTCGCAAATCGATCTGAACCGCATACAGCGTAAACCGCGTCCCGTTGAAAACCTGACGACGCCCATGAGCCTGGCGGACCGCGGACGGTCCGACGCTCTGGCTAAGGTATCCGGTGCACGTTCCGAAGCGTTGTCTAAAGTCAGTGGTACTCGTTCTCGGTCTTTGGATTAGGCTCGCAAGGAGTATCGGTTAACAAATGAACCGACAGAGGTTCGGTATTCGATAGGGATATCCAATTCGTTTTGGTGGTTTTCTACAAGAGACTCGACTCTACTAGATGAAACGATTGGTTTAATCTTCTTTCTTCCCATATGCGCATATCAGTTAGACTCATAATTCCGCTTCTGCTTTGCCTCACCTGTGACGTTACAGGTGTTTTCGCGAAGGGACATGCGGCCAAATCTTTTGAACTGCTTGACGGAGACCGTGTGGTATTCGTTGGCAATACGTTTTTCGAGCGAGCCATTGATTATGGATACATCGAATTGGCCCTGACGACCCGTTGGCCAGAGCGTACTATTACCTTCCGTAACCTCGGTTGGTCAGGTGATGATGCGCGCGGTAGATCTCGACGATTCTTTGGCCCCGTTGAGGACGGTTTCAACCATTTGAAAACGCATGTGGAAGATCTGAAACCGACTGTAATTTTTGTTTCTTACGGAGCAATGGAATCATTCGAAGGGAAGGATGGATTGGCGGATTTCAATGCCAATATGAAACGCCTGCTCGATATGCTGGATAAGACAAAGGCGCGCATTGCACTCGTTTCGACAGTTCCCCAGGAAAGATTGGAGCCACCGATGCCCGATCCCTCAAAGAATAACAAGAACCTGAAGTTGTATGCCAACGCGATCGAGGCGATCGCTAAAAAGAGGAATTATCAGTTTGTAGATCTGTTTGCTTCTATGGAAACGGCGATGAAGGCTTCGGACTCGCGCCTTACAGATAACGGCGTCCATTTGAATGCTGCTGGTTATAAAATTGCCGCCCAAGCTTTCGTCAAGGGTATGGGCCTGTCGGCTATTGATAAATCAATATCCCTAGATGGTCGGGGAGAGTTACTCAGTAGTGAGGGTATAACGGTTCTGAGAATTGATGCTATGGCTGGAGGGAATCAGATAATGGCTTCGGTTCAGCCGGACCGACTTAGCGGTGGGACTTTAAGCCTTTCAGTAAGCGATTTGTTTTCTGGAGATTATTCTATGCGAATCGGAGGTCGGGAATTGGGACCATTCTCAGCAAATGAGTGGTCGAAGGGCGTCGAGGTTCCTTG
>CALGUT010000357.1 GCA_937920335.1 uncultured Opitutales bacterium | reverse complement strand
CTCGGATGCCGATTTTCATTTGAAGAATCTGAGTCCCTATGGATTCCATAATCACGGTAGAACCTTTATTATTCCCCAGCACCACACCGAAGAGCTCATGGTAAAGACCGGGGATAAAGTAGATGAAGTCAGTCTGGAATTCGAAGTTTTGAACGCATTCACGGCTCCTCAGAAAACAGCAATGCTCACGCTCGAAGCAGCAGTTGAGTGAGATATCGCACATCCACAAACCACCAAGCCGACAGCCCACTTCCTCCGTTGCCTGATATGCAACTGTGAATCGCCTAGTCCTCAACTAGCACGATTCGGAAATGGGGTTATACTGTGTGAATGACAGATATAACAGTCAAAGACGCTCCGGAAGGCCTTCTAAACGAGACCGCTGGTCTTCGGATAAACGAATCGTCCAACCATTTACGTAACTATGCGGTTATTGAAAAGCACCGGCTCAAAATACTTGCAGGTTGGTTCCTTCGCCTGAGAAATTTCGATCATAAATACAAGCTAGCTTACCACCTATATGACGCCTCTGAGCATGTTAGCTGGCTATTAGTACGGCTTAAAGAAATGCGTGGCGGAAACCCCAATGCATCCGTCAGGCCAGAGCTGAAGAGATTTCTCGATGATGCTCTGAATGCCCAAACTGATGGCGAGTTTCTTTGCGGATTTTACGGGGTACTCACCCAAGCGTTTCTGGTCGCCATCAAGGAAGACCTTCAACGCATGGATGCTTCTGGAAACGCCAACGAGTGGCGTATCTTGAAACGAATTCAATCCAATCTCGAAACACAGGTGGATTGGTTCAATGGACTGCAACTTCAACTCAAGAACACGGCTTGGACGGATGCTCTTCAGAAACACTTAAACCATATCGGCGGTATACACGGCGAATGCGAAGCATCAGAACCTCCCATGAAGGCAAGTCGCGCATTCTTTGAACGTCCCACGACAATCCTATTCGAAAAGTCCATAACTATCGGAGAGCTAGAGCCCTACGAAAACCGACTGAAGATGGATACCCAACAAGCCACGATTGAGCAGTTCAAAGTGTTCTTCAATGAATTCTATGCGGCTGCACTGCTGGCCAGCATACTTTTTGATGCATCCGACAATGACTACCCCTGGGAATTCTTCGCTGACTTCAGTAGACATTTCTGGGATGAAGCCCGACACAGTGAATTTGGAGCTATACGCTTACGTGAACTGGGTGTGGAACCCGACCGGGTGAATCCCATCCTATTTGAGGAATCTCAGAGCTTACCGATCCTCCACCGGGTAGCCTATCTGACCCGTGGATTAGAAGCCTACTTTATGCCCAGAAAACCAAAGCGCATGAAAGAGTATGAAGAGACCGGGGACCTCCGAAGTCAGCTGTTTGCCGATCAAGACTGGTCAGACGAAATCAATCATGTCCGCTACGGATCTCGTTGGACCGACCACCTACTCGAGGATGACTATCGGGACGTCAATGATATCATCGATGAGGTAAAGAAACATCTCAGTGTTGTCCGTGGTTATGAAGTTACTGATATTAACGCACCTTTCTAAAAACCAATACCACACTTTCTTCACCTTTGCTCATTAGGCATACGAGTTAGACCTTCGCGTCAAAACAACAACAGCCGCCCTCACATACCAGTGAAACCTTTCGCAATGGGTTAGCAATTGATTCGCTGTTTTAAAAACCCGTTAGCGGGTTATTCGCACCGCAGCGTCATCCGTAAACGATGGGCTGACAAGCGAAAGACCTTCCTTCGATGCTCGGACTTTTTCTTGACTGATGGAAGAACCTGTTTTCGGGTCGAACCACTCGACTTCATAATTACCTCGTGGAATATTCAGGATTAGCTCAAAGGGGCCCTCTCCCTCCACGTATATCGCATACTGCTTTCCCTCCTCAGCTAAACCCCGGGCGAAAACACCGGGGCCGTGGCGCACCAAATTCTGATCCGGCGCCATAGCGATGAAGTCAAATCCGTGAATGAAGTCCTTCAGAAACTTCAGTTGTTTCCGGAGAGCCTTGCTTCCTCCCCCTGGACTTCCTCCCTCAGGGCCCTGATGCTCAAAGGTCCCATCTTCAAAACCCGCTACAAACGCGTAATCGAGGTTATTAAAAAGTCCACCCCCTGCCATCATGAAATGCCACGCCTGTTTACGATAGGCCTCATCATCAGGTCCACGAAAACCCGACTCGTCAAAACCTACCACGCGGTCCCAACCCTGATTCCAATAAGCCGCTTCCGGCCAGGCATAGTGAAAGTTAATAATGGAGATCTCCTCGGGAACGTCTGTGACCGGATACTTAAAATTACAAAAATTCTGCGCGATCAAGTGCTGCTTCGGCAGCTTCGATTCTTCATCCCTTATTAACAGTGAGAAATGCCGCTGCCAGTCCAGAGAGCCCTCAGAAGCAGTATGCACATAGCTGGTCCACTTTTTCTTATCGCTCTTGTTCTGTGGAAGCAGATCCATCACCTCGACTTGGTTGTCTGACCACGGTTCATTTTGAATTTCAAAAAAGAAATTATCAAATTCGTTGAGTTCCTCCACCAGCTTCCTGATATACCGCTCCTGATGGACGAGCAGGTTGTGATCCGTTGCCGGCAGCGTCTGAACCGTTTTTCTATCAGCTGCCTGGGTTTCATTGATATTATTATCCGGATGAAACGGACTGAACTCCCAATATTCATCCCGGTAAATAGATGAAAACGGAGTGATTTCCACGATGATGCCCCGCTCCGCCGCCCGTTTCATGAAGTCGCGTAGACGCTCAAAGTAAGCGTCGTCCCACTCCATCAGGTCAAATTTGTTTCCTCCGTTGGCATAACCCGGGGTATCCGAACGCTTCCAGGGCACAATCATCTTCATGGACTTTGGGGCCAAAGTGTTTTCGCGAATACCAAAACTGGCCGGTGTTTCCACATAAGCCCCCATAAAGATACGCGTGTAGTTCATACCTTCGGACTGGAGCGTCTCCAGATACTTCACATAATCAAAATCCAGATTAATCAATGCTCCGTAATGTTCAGCGGATGTCACCAACACGATTGGCTCACCGGCATACTCAAAATAGTTCGGGTTCTCCGGGTGCAGACGGATCGGGTTGGCTGAAGTGCTGACAGCCAGACAAAGTAAAAGAAGAATAGCTCTCATGTAGGTGGAAGTGAGTGGTCTATAAACTTAGGACGATAGAGCCTGGCCTTTCCACCAAATTCTATACGAAGCCCTTGATGTCATTGAAACTCTACGCCGAACGATTGCTTACCCACCATAAGTATCTCAAGCCCCCTTCCTAGCCTACTCCCTCATACCATACTTCCTTCGTCTTCGTTCTTAACTTCGTCTTCGGCTGCCCAAATCACCGTCCTTCAAAGGTGGCCGTAAACAATTCGTCCATGTTCGTCAGGGGTTGTTGTATACACAGCAACTCCACCTGCCGAGCCACCTCCTGGCCAAGAACTAAATACGGTCGCGCAGCTTCTTCATTCAGCTCACCCTTGGTAACCACCATCCAATATTTACGGAGCCTTGCCACGTCCGTGGATTCGTCAGGAAACTCCGCACAACCCAGGCTCTCATTTGAACCGGTAACAAAGGCAATGTCATCAAAGGCCATAAATCGCTTCTGCAATTCAGGCACCAACAATGCCTTCGCCTGTGCGGGACGATTACTCCGAATTACAAACGACCGATCGAAATCAACACATCCGATCTTTATATCTTTGATACCCATCCGTCCTGCCATCACTTCCACAGGGTCACGATTAGAAATATTCACATACAATGGTTTGGGTTCCTTGAACGGAGCCCAGACGCGGGTCACATAACCACGGTCTTTCTGATAAGCATGCTGAACCACATATCCCTTCTCTTGAAGGCTCTTCAAATTGCGCACATTACGCCGCCCAAATGAGACATAGGCATACACCCCACCTACCGTAGCCAAAACAATTGTGATCGCTACGAAGATCAGATCAAACCACGCTTCTCCTCCACTTTCCGGCACAAGCGAATCCAAACAAATCCCTCACAATCACCCCAAGCTCCGCCCGCAATCCGGAATCGTTTTCACGCGTTTTTTAGAGTCCGCCTTCACTCCATTTTCTTGATCGAGCTTTTTGGCTCACACTTCATCTTCATCCCTCTCTCATCATTTGCGCGTTACCTCTACGCTCCTCACTCCTATACGTCTCACCTCCGTTTCTCCATTGACCTTCGACGAATCCCTTCCGACAACGGAGTCTCATGGGAGACAAGCTCTATAACCTGGTCACCAACGACGACGCGTCGGTAAACCTATCCAAGGGGATATCCGACGACGCCAGTAAGCACGTACCCGAAAACTTTGGACGACAGGTTCTCGCTACCGTGGCGTCGAAGACGGGTGATCAACTCACCAAGCCCGGGCTGATTCTCACCTGGCTGCTCACCGCCTTGGGAGCGCCTGCGATCACAATCGGTTTATTAGTTCCGGTTAGAGAAGCCGGCTCTCTCTTACCGCAGATTCTGTTCGCCAACGTTATGAACCGCTTCGAACTACGTAAGTATTTCTGGGTGGCAGGCAGTGTGTTTCAGGGACTCGCCATCGTGGGAATCGCATTCGCAGCGCTCCAACTTACCGGGGCAGCGTTGGGTTGGACCACGGTAGGACTGTTGGCAGTATTCAGCCTCTCGCGAGCGATGTGCTCCATTTCGTCGAAAGACCTACTCGGCAAAACGATCCCTAAAACCAGACGCGGACGCCTGGGCGGCCTGGCCTCTTCCTTCTCAGGCTGGATCGCCGTTTTGGTCGGAATCTCTTTTGCCCTCAACCGAGCCGAGGAACTTCCGCTTCCTGTATTTACGGGAATGCTTTTCACCGCTGGTTTATTATGGTTCGTCGGCGCGGGGTTTATGAGTCGAGTCCATGAGCTACCGCAAACGACCCCTTCCAAAGGCAATCCGCTCGGAGATCTTCTAAGTAGCTTCCGACTGCTCAAGGAGGATCGGATATTCCTCCGGTTCTGTATAGCCCGTGGACTTCTCGCAAGTACGATCCTTTCCATGCCATTCTACGTAGTGCTGGCTCACGAAGCGACTGGCGGACGCATCAAGTCACTAGGGCTCCTCATGATAGCAGGTAGCCTCGCCACGGCTATCAGCGGCGTCGTTTGGGGAAGACTTTCAGATACCAGCAGTCGGAGAACGCTGGCCATCGCTGGTTGCTCTGCCGGGGTCATTGGGTGCCTCACCGCAGCGGTATCGTATCTCCAAATTGGAGAAACGGAGGCTGCATTCGTCTACGGAGCTCTATTTTTCCTGATTGGCCTTTCACACACGGGTATTCGAAATGGGAGAAAAACCTACCTGGTCGATCACGCCACTCAGGAGAATCGAGCTCAACTCGTGGCAGTCAGCAATACCCTCATGGGCATAGTTCTCCTAATCAGCGGTACCTTCGGGCTCCTCGCTGAGGCACTGGGAACCCAAGCCGTCATTTTAGTGTTTGCTCTGTTTGGAATTGCCGGAGGGATCACAGCTTCCCTGCTTCCCGAAACGATAGAAGATTAAACGCCTTTTCTTACTGTACCCGCTTTGCACTACTTACTCTGCAAAAAGGTTCGCTCTGGGAGTTTAAAATAACACAGCATTAAGTAAGATCGTTAGCAAGCTCTCAACATCAACCATGACACCTATCCGACAACTTGCCGTTATATTCGGCGATCAGCTCAATCGTGGCGCTCGCCTTTTCGATCGCCTCGACACCTCAGAGGATGCCATCTGGATGGCCGAGGTTAGCCACGAGTCAAAACATGTCTGGTCCCACAAGCAGCGTATCGCGCTTTTTCTATCAGCCATGCGCCATTTTCGGGAAGAGTGCCGATCCGAAGGCTACCGGGTAGAATATACACAGCTCGATGACCGCAAACGAACTGACAAACTTTCAGAACGTCTGACAATCGATCTTCGAGCCCTCAAACCGGAACGGGTTGTGGCGACTCATCCGGGAGAATGGCGGGTCCTGGAAGGGCTCAAACACGTCTGTCAGAATGAAGGTGTTGAGCTCGAAATATTACCCGACGAACATTTCTATACAACGCCCGAAGATTTCGAAACACACTCAGCCAGTCGCAAGTCCCTGCGTATGGAGTTCTTTTACCGAGAGCTACGCAAGCGCTTCGATATCCTAATGGACGGAAAGAAGCCGGTCGGAGGAGAGTGGAATTACGACAAAGATAACCGAGGTAATTTTGGAAAGTCAGGACCCAAAGATTCTCAATCAGCACCGGGCTTTAAACCCGACTCAATAACTCAGAATGTGATCCAACTCGTTGAACAATATTTCGGCGATCACCCCGGTTCGCTTGATTCATTCTCCTGGCCGGTTACCCGCAAAGATGCCCTTCAGCTACTCAAAGCATTTATCAAGAATCGCCTTCCCTACTTTGGTAAGCATCAGGATGCGATGTGGACAGACGAACCGTGGCTGTTTCATTCGCTCATCAGTTCTTCACTCAACCTAAAACTGCTCAATCCTCGCGAGGTCGTAGATGCGGCTGAGCAGGCTTACACGAATGGTGACGCCCCACTTCCAGCCGTCGAAGGATTTATCAGGCAGATCCTCGGATGGAGAGAGTATGTCCGCGGCATCTATTGGACCCGCATGCCGGACTACCTCGAGCTCAACGAGATGGGAGCCAATCAACCACTCCCTGACTTTTACTGGACGGGGAAAACTGATTTAGAATGCCTCAAACAAGCAATCGGACAGACGCTTGAGCACGGCTATGCGCATCACATACAACGCCTCATGGTCACGGGACTCTACGCTCTCTTGTTCGGCGTGAATCCCAAAGAACTCCACGAATGGTACCTGGCCGTTTACGTCGACGCCGTCGAATGGGTTGAACTGCCGAATACCCTGGGCATGTCCCAATACGCTGATGGTGGCCTGATGGCTTCCAAACCCTACATCGCGACGGGAAACTACATCAACAAAATGAGCAACTACTGCTCATCCTGCCCGAAGAATCCAAAGAACCGTACCGGCGAAGATGCCTGTCCTTTCACAACTTTATATTGGGACTACTTAATCCGGCATCAGGATACGCTTAAAACGAATCAGCGCATGTCACTGCAGTTAAGAAACCTCGATCGGCTCAGCGGCGATGATCGCGGTGCGATCGCTCAGGCCGCAAACCTCATTCGGCATCAACAAGAATCACGCCCATCATGAATAAAACCATACTAATCACAGGAGCTTCCGGATTGATTGGTAACGCTCTAGCTCATCAACTCAAAAGCTCAGGCCACACCATCAAGTCACTTTCAAGATCGGGAGATGGACTCAACTGGGATTTGGAACGTGGGACCATCAGCGACGGTGCCTTTGATGGTATTGATGCCGTAGTACACCTAGCAGGCGCACCCATTGCACAGCGCTGGACGGATAAGGCCAAACGCGATATTCTAGATAGCCGCGTAAAGGGAACTCAGCTACTCGTAGATGCCATACTAAAATTACCGAAACCACCGGCCTTCATCAGCGCTTCAGGAGCAAACTACTACGGCTACAGAAGAAAAGAACTTGTAGATGAATCTGCATCGTCCGGTGATGGTTTTCTGGCGGATGTCTGCCAGGCATGGGAAGCCACTGCGCAACCGCTAACCGATAAGAGTATACGGACGGTGTTTATGAGAACGAGTATCGTCCTAAGTGCAGAAGGAGGCGCATTAGCAAAAATGCTTCCCCCGTTCAAAATGGGCGTCGGGGGCAGGATAGGATCAGGTGACCAGAAGATGAGTTGGATCAGTCTGCCAGACTTGGTAGATCTCTATCAGTTCGCGATCGAAGACCCTGGGCTTCATGGCCCCGTTAATGCCGCCGCTCCAAAACCTGTTAGCAATAAGACCTTCACGAAAGAACTGGGTAAGGCTCTTGGACGGCCCACCTTCATTCCCCTTCCAACCGCTGTCGTAAAAACACTCTTTGGCGAAATGGGGAAGGAGACGGTGTTGGCGGATCTCGGATTGATTCCCAAAAAAGCGACCGACCTCGGCTTTGAATGGCAGACCCCAGATCTGGCATCTGCTTTGCTAAAGGTACTCTGAACCACTCTCACCCAATTCTGTCCTACGGACCAACGACAACGACGATGCAACCATCCAATCAACTGTTTCACAAGCCAGACCTCGGACGCTTGCTACTTCGACTTAGCATCGGTGGTCTTATGCTTCCACATGGGATCGCTAAGATAACAGGTAGCCTGGAACCCATCCAAGGTATGCTTGCCGCAAAAGGCCTCCCCGCAGTCTTGAGCTACGGAGTTTACCTTGGCGAAATTGTCGCACCGATTTTGATACTCCTCGGATATTTTGGCCGGCCAGCAGCTATCGCCTTCGCTTTAACCATGGTGTTTTCTATTTTCCTGGCTTACGGTCTGAGCGGCTTCGGCTTCAATCAATACGGTGGCCTAACCGTCGAGCTCAACCTACTCTTTCTGTTCGGAGCCCTCACCCT
>CALGUT010000356.1 GCA_937920335.1 uncultured Opitutales bacterium | reverse complement strand
GATCAGCTCGTTGGAAAGCAGTAAAACCTGCGCATAAAGCTCCCAAGAACTCAGAGCATCGTCAGCAGATTCGGTTGACGAAAGTTCCTCTGAGGCCGAAATAAAACTAATCCCGTCGGCGACTTCTGCTGCCATCGGATCGCGCTGATAGACGCTTCGATACAGCGCCACAACTCTGGCTCGGGCATCCGAATCACCCGCTTCAGTAGAACTGGCAGCCAAGTGCTTAGCCTGCTCGATCATGAACGGACTATTCATCAAAAACAGAGCCTGTTGCGGCACTACCGTTTCGAACCGGGCCGGACTCGTAGCTTCCGGACTCGGGTGATCAAAGGTTCGGAAGATTCCCGGCATGTCTTTGCGATCGATAAAGCTGTAGACCGTTCGTCGGTTGGATGTCGGGTCCTGAATATCATCCTGAATTCCACCCATCGTCCGATTGAGGTTGCCCGATACTTTCAACAGCGTATCACGCATTGATTCAAAATCGAGACGTTGTCGTGGAAAATGATGCCAGAGGCTATTGGTCGGATCTTTTAAATGGGCTTCGGCATCAACGTCACTCGATTGACGGTATGCCTGAGACAATACGATCAAACGATGTAGCGTTTTGGTCGACCACCCTGATTCGATAAAGTTTGATGCTAGCCAATTGAGTAAATCGATCTGTATTGGTTCCGGAGTTCTCACTCCAAAATCACTGGGCGTATCCACTAAAGAGGTACCAAAGTGCCATCCCCAAACGCGATTCACATATATGCGGGCCGTCAACGGATTATTCGCATCGGCGATCTCACGAGCGAGCTGCAAGCGTCCACTTCCTTCCTCATAACTCAAACGATCAGTCCCCGCCAGAATTGCCAAATACCTGCGCGGGACTTCGTCCCCTGGAGTATCTTTGTTTCCTCGTATGTAAACGGCTGATGATTTCGGTTGGTCTACATCCGCTAAAATATGAGCTCTGATCGGCGCCCCCGGATGGGTCCAGTCGAGATCTTGTAGTTCACCCTGAAGATCTCCTATGGCCCCACCAATTTTTCTACGAATCCACACCGAGATGTCCTCACGATCCGGATTTCCAGGGGTACCGTCTTCTGAGAAAAAAGCCTGTATTTCTGCGTAAGTGCTTTCTTCACCATTCACCGCAGCGGCAAATTGTTCATTATAATACTCAATCCCCGCCTCGGGGTCATTCGCGGCGTAATTATGAAACCAGTCCTTCAAAACGGGATGTTCCCGATTCTTGTCCTCTGACGCATAGTCGATCCACAACTTGAGTAGCTCTGCATTCAGCCCTTTGGATCCAACAAAAATCTTAAACTCATCTTCATCGTCAATCGTGCTGCCTTCCTCAATCGCTCCCAGGTAATCACCGGTGCTGGAGCGCTCCTCGACTAAAAACTTGTCGATGACTTCGTCGGACTTATCAGCGATCTTCTGCCGAACAGCCTCCGCCGCCGCCAGGAATGCTTGATAGACTTCCTCATCGTCGGGATGCTTGATAACTGGAAGCTCTTCCGGATCTTGCGAAGAATTGAATATCCCGTGCAGCGAATAATAATCGGCCGTCGGTATGGGATCGAACTTGTGATCGTGACAACGGGCACAGCTGACAGTCAGTCCCTGAAGCCCCCGAGTAACTACATCGATCTGATCGTCGATTATGAAATCCTTCCGGCCAAAGAACGTTCGCCCAAGCGTCAAAAAACCCATTGCAGCCAAGGCACTTTTGTCTTCACCCAGCTCCATCTGATCGGCCGCGACCTGCTCCATGATAAACTGATCGTAGGGTTTATCACTATTGAACGCATCGATAACGTAGTCTCGGTAGGTGTAAGAAAACGAATATCGCCCTCTCCGGAAAATCCCTTTTGTATCCGCGTAACGGGCCACATCCAACCAATGCCGTGCCCAACGCTCTCCATAAGCCGATGAAGCCAGCAATCGATCTACCAAACGAGTATAGGCGCCTGGAGAATCATCCTTTAGAAACGCTTCCACTTCATCAAACGTCGGTGACAATCCCGTGAGGTCGTAAGTCACCCGTCTTATCAGTGCCCGTTTAGTTGCCGGGCGATTGAAACCTATCCCTGCATCTTTTAGCTTTTCCGTGATAAACGCATCGATCGGATTCTTGCTATCCGTGGCTTCCGTCCAAGGCACCTCCGGTTTTTCCAAAGGGACAAAAGCCCAATGCGTGTCCCGAGTCGCCATATCGAATGCCGGATGCACATCCGTGGACGTTGAATACAGCTCTGACGAAACCGTCAGGAGAAAGACCGCGAAAAGGATGGAAATGAGCTTACGCATGGCCTTAGGCGATCAACTCGTGAATGACGTCTCCGTGCACATCAGTTAATCTGAAATCGCGACCCGCATAGCGGAACGTCAGCTTCTCATGATCGAATCCCATTAGATGCAAGATCGTCGCATGAAGGTCGTGCACGTGAACCTTATTTTCCACCGCTGCGAATCCGAATTCATCAGTCGCACCATGAACATATCCGCCTCGAACACCTCCCCCAGCCATCCACATGCTAAAACCATGGTTGTTGTGATCGCGACCGTTCATCTTGCCCTGATTAGCTCCTGGCACCGCTAATTCTACCACAGGAGTCCTACCAAATTCACCGCCCCAAATGACCAATGTGTCTTCAAGTAGTCCACGCATCTTCAGATCCTTCAACAGCGCTGCAATTGGTTTGTCGCACTCCTCAGCGAGTTTGCGGTGACGATTCTCCAGGTCATCATGATTATCCCACGGTTGACGAAAACCCGTCCAGACCTGGACAAACCTAACCCCCCGCTCCGCCAAACGACGTGCAATCAAGAGCTGCCTTGCTTGCAGTCCTTCGCCGTACATCTCTCGCACATACTTCGGCTCCTTCGAAATATCAAAGGCATCGGTCGCCTCCATCTGCATGCGGTAGGCGAGCTCAAACGACTGTACCCGCGCATCGAACCGTTCATCGTCCTGACGTTGACCCGCATGGTGTTGGTTGAGCTTTTGCAACAAATCCAACTGCTTACGCTGGGTCACTGTGTCAGTGTGGTGGTTTTGAATGTTCTCAAGTAGCCGATCAATCTTCTCGTGCTTGGTATCAACATAGGTGCCTTGAAACGCACCGGGTAAAAACGCATTCTGCCAATTCTGCGCATCCGACACTGGAAATCCGTTTGGACACATAGAAATGAAACCAGGAAGGTTTTCGTTTTCAGTTCCCAATCCGTAAGTCAACCAAGACCCCATACTCGGTCTAACCAACCGCGATTCACCGCAGTTCATGAGTAGCAGTGACGGCTCATGGTTCGGCACATCGGTGTGCATGGACCGGATAACCGCGATATCATCGACACACTCACCCACATGAGAAAAGAGTTCACTGACTTCGGTACCACTCTGTCCGTACGGCTTGAATTCGAAAGGAGACCCCATGGCCGCGCCGGTGATTCGCTCAGTTTTCAATTGGACGGGAAGTCTGCGCCCGTGCCATTCCCTCAGTAGCGGTTTCGGGTCAAATGTATCGACTTGAGACGGACCCCCATTGGCAAAAATGTGAATGACCCGTTTGGCCTTAGCTGCAAAATGGGGAGCCCGGGGATCGAGTGAAGAAATCGCCTGCGGTTGCTTTCCTAAAAGATCTGACCCGAGTAAAGATCCCAAGCCAAGCGCACCAAATCCCATACCACAACGATTCAGAAAATCGCGCCGTGAGTAGACAAAATCGTCTTGGGGATGATGTGACATGGTTATCTCTTAGGGAACTTTAGGGAAAGTCTGTCTAGAATTAGGGAATGGAGCTTACAATGACAAGCTTCGTTAAACGGTTTTATGCGATTCCGTGACACCCTTCCTCCTTCGCCTCACTCCATAAAATCGGTGCTCTCGAGCTATCTCGGACGACGACCCTAGAGGGTTCCCTCTTTCACCCTGAGATGGACAGTATCCTGTTTGAAACACTCAAATAAACTGCCATAAATTACAAAAAATGTTTCCTATTTTTGAGATCCATTACCAAACTCCCCATCTATGAGTTCGAAAACTGCTATTCCGATTATCGATATGAGTCCTTTTCTCGAAGGCTCCGACGAAGGCCGTCATCAAGTGGCCCAGGAAATTCACAAAGCCGCCCATGAAGTAGGTTTTATTTATCTCAAAAATTTCGGCATATCTGATGACCTCCTGGAAGCAGCATTCAAAGTCGCTCATTCACTTTTCACGAGCGACGAAAAACTTAAAGTCCCCTTCAACGTCGATTTCAATCACGGGTATGGCAAGATGCAAGGAGAGGCGCTCGACCCCTCTAAACCAGCCGACCTAAAAGAAACATTCACCAGTCGTAATCTGGCCAATCTTCCCAGCGGCCCAGAGCTCTGGCCAAACCCGCAGTTTGAAGCCTTCATGCGCGTCTTCTACAAGCGCGTGCGCCAAATTTCGTCCGACGTCATGAGTGCGTTTGCCTTGGCGCTAGACTTGGCACCTGACTTTTTCGAAGACAAGCACACCGGCCTTACCCAAACCATGCGCCTCCTCCATTACCCACCAGTCGAAGCCGTTAGCGAAGGCCAGCTCGGAGCTGGGGCCCACAGCGACTACGGAACCTTGACTGTACTCTTCCAAGACAGTGCCGGCGGACTCGAAGTACAAAATCTTGAAGGAGATTGGATTCCCGCTCCACCTATACCCGGTACTGTAGTTATTAATACGGGTGATCTCATCGCACGCTGGAGCAACGATTTCTTCAAGTCGACACCTCACCGAGTAGTTCCCAGTCCGGCGGCGCAAAAGAACGGGCGTCAGTCCATCGCCTTCTTCAGCGACCCGGATCCGGAAGTTATCATCGAAACCTTCCCGAGTTGTGTCAGCGCTGAGAACCCGGCCAAGTACGGTCCGATCACCGCGGGCGAACACGTCCAACAAAGGATCCTCGCTTCACAGGCAGGCTAATTTATATTTCCAGGACATGATCCTGAACTAGTTTTTCAGTCAACTTCGTTCCGAACCCCGGTTCCTCTGATGGCAGATAATACCCATTTTGGAAGGTCGCACTCATCGCGTTCATCAGATCAGTACCGTCGTCAGTCGTTCCAAAACTCTCCGCCCAGTTGCACTCCGACGAGGAAAGACAAAGCGGCAAGCCAAACAGACTTCCACCCCGGTGAGGTGTGAACTCTAAGCCATGAGCCGCTGCCAGGGCCGCGATCTTGCGCAGTGAAGTAACCCCACCACACCAGCTAACATCGGGTTGTAAAACATCCGCGGCGTTGTGCCTTATTAACTCTGCAAAACCGAATCGCGTGTATTCATGCTCTCCGTTCGCGATGCGGGTGCTATCGACCTCTCGGACCAGGCGCTCATAACCGAGTATGTTGTCCGGCGAAAGCGGTTCCTCGATCCAATACAAATTCTGCTCCTCGAGCCGCCTAGCCATGTCCAAGGTGAACTCGACATCATCCCAACCAGCGACGCATTCGATCATCATCGTTTTCTCTGAACCGATTTTCTCGCGCACTTGATTCAATGCTTTCACGGTTCTTCGCTTCCCTTCCTCGCCTTCGGCCAATCCATCCCAGACTACGACCTTGAAGTGTTGAATCCCAAGATCCAAACCCACCTCAACGGCTTCAGGAACCCCGGTATGGTAAACTGGGATACGCTCCTTGGTGGTTCCCCCGAGCAAACGATAAACCGGTTGGTCTGAGTATTTTCCAAGGATATCCCACAACGCATTGTCGATTCCACTTAACGCCATCACAAATACGCCACGCCGTCCGTAAAAGTTCCCCGACGTGTACATCTGATCCCACAACAATTCTAAGTTCAGTGGATTCGTCCCGATCAACAGATGACGCAAATGGCCTTCGATAATTTCACAGGCGACTGAACCTCCAGCTCCCAGTCCGAATCCGGTGATGCCTTCATTCGTTTTGATAACCACAATAATCGAACTGGCGAGCTGAGCAAACGGGCCGGTGTAGCGCCAGCGCTTGGGATCGTAATCCGAAGTGAACTCCGGTAGCTTTCCTTGAGAAGAACGTTCCCAGAGTTTGACCGGGTAAACGTCGACGGAGGTTATCTTGAGTTTGGAAGCCGCTCCATGGTGGTTAGCAAAAAGCGAAGGGGCCAAGTTTAAACTAGCTGCCGTACTTGCAGCACTCAGAGTTCGTAAAAAAGTTCGGCGAGTCATCATCCGGTAGTATCGAGCTTTCAGGGACAGCATGCAAGCTTGGCCACTGCAAAATCCAGCGCTCGCCCCATCCGCTCAATAAGCGTTTGTTTTCCTTCACAGGAACTCGAGGACTGTGATACCATAGGAGACATGATCCATTGGACAACTACCCCAAAATCCCTCGCCCGAACCTTGAACCGAAATCTAAGACGCTACGCTCTACTGGGAGTGAGTGGCTTAATCTTCAGCAGTGGTCTCAGCGCAAACTGGTGGGCCGGAACCGCCACAATGAAGATCACCCCTGAAACACCGATACCACTCTCAGGGTATGCGAGCCGTATCAAACCGTTCACGTCCATAGACAGAGATATTTGGGCAAAGGTACTCATACTAAAAGACGAAGCAGGAAAACGAGTAGCGATCGTTACAACGGATCTCGTGGGAATCCGTGCAAACGTTGCTTCAGCCATATACGAAGGGATTATGGAACGCACGGGTATCCCGCGAGCGGACGTGCTGCTTACATGGTCTCATGCGCACAGTGGTCCCCATCTGACCCTTGATCAGGGTGATCCGCCAACCGAAGACACTTTCAATTCAATAACTTACACCCAAGACCTTCAAAAAGATATCGCCGACTTGGTAGAGATCGCTACTCGAAGCCTTCAACCGGTAGAACTGAGCTGGGGAAGCGGATTCGCCTCGTTTGTGATGAACCGCCGCCAACGAACTGAAACCGGAATTCGGCTTAACCCAAATCCAAGTGGCCACGTGGATCGGAGTCTTCCGTGCATGAAAGTAACAACAGCCGACGGGAAACTCATGGCCACTTTATTTCAAGTCGCTTGTCACAATACAACGCTCGGAAGCACCAACTACGCGCTAGGTGGAGATTACTCCGGTTACGCTCAAGAAGAAGTAGAACACCTTTACCCGGGAACCAGCGCGATGTTCATGACTGGGTGTGCCGGGAACGCAAATCCCTACCCGCGCGGAACCGTTGAGCTCGCGAAACAACACGGTGAAGAAGTCGCCAAAGAAGTTCACCGGCTTTTAGAAAGTGATTTAGCACCGATAGAGGGTCCGCTAACTACAGTTCTCGACAATGCGAAACTTTCGCTCCAACCCGCAAGGCCGCTAACCGAGCTCAAAGACATCGCAGAGAATGGACCCAATTGGCTCAAAGGAAGTGCAGCCACTATGTTAACAACGCTGAGGCGAGGAGACAACTTACCTAGTTCCTTTGATGCACCCGTATCGGTATGGCAATTCGGTCAGGATCTTACGCTCATCGGTTTGTCAGGCGAAGTGGTCAGCGGCTACGTACTGGCGACCCAAAACGCGATTGGTCACCGAAAGCTTTGGATCGGCGCTTACTGTCACGATTTCTTCGGATACCTGCCAACCGCTCAAATAGTAAGGGACGGCGGCTATGAGACCCGAGGTCTATTCAATGGCATGGGGTGGTTCTCGGAACAAGCAGAGCAAGAAATGATTGATACGATCATCCGGTTATCTAAAAAAGCCGGAAGAACCTTTGAGTGATCCTTTACTTGCGCGTAAAAATATCACTCACCACAAGCGATTCTACAAGATTCTTAAACCCCTGCCCCTCGCTTTGCTGCAAGGAAACGATCCGATCCAGTTCCCTTCGATCTCCAGCTTCCATCCTTCGCCCACTCCCGAGACTTAACAGCTTTGAGGCGATTGCTCTGGTTATTTGATCTTCTCGTGTGAGTAATACCTGCCGGTATTCGCTGATCGAATTGAAGGTAGACCCATCAGCAAGTTTTCCAGCGCTATCAATCGGTAGCTTATCCTTATAGGAGTCTCGCCAGCGTCCGATCGGATCAAAAGTTTCCAGAGCAAATCCGTGCGGATCAATCTTGCGATGGCATTCATAGCACGTGGCGTTACTCCGGTGTTTTTCGAGCTGGTCCCGTAATGAAACTGCCCCCCGCGTGTCCGGATCAAACGGCTGAACATCGGGTGGAGGCGGCGACGGAGGCGTTCCAAAAATATTCTCCAGCATCCAAACCCCACGAATGACAGGTGACGTATCAATACCATTGGCCGTCACAGTGAGTATGGACGCATGCCCCAAGAGTCCTCTCCGATTCGCATCCTGCGCTTTTACTTTTCGAAGCTGGAGTCCATCAATATCATCGTAGCCGTAGAGTTCTGCCAGTGGCTCGTTTATGAAGCTGTAGTCCGCTTCAAATAATTCGCGCAACGGCTGATTATCCCGCAACAAGTAATCAATAAACTGATATGTTTCCGCATACATGTATTTCTGGAGATTGCGCTCGTAATAGAATTGAAAGGCCCTTCGAT
>CALGUT010000355.1 GCA_937920335.1 uncultured Opitutales bacterium | reverse complement strand
GAAAAGTTGCGATTGTTGTAGGTGCCAGCAGTGGCATGGGTAAGGAGACCGCCCGTCTTCTCGCAAACGAAGGGGCACAAGTCGTCCTTGCTGCACGTAACGACAACGCATTAAACGACCTTAGTTCCGAGATCAAAGGAGACAGTCACGTTTGCGCCACAGATGCTCGAGACGTCGCTTCCGTTCGCAATTTAATCAACACAACCCGCGATACCTATGGTCGCATCGATATTCTGATCTACGCCACAGGGACTAATATACCTGAAAGAAGCCTGGAGAAACTTAGCCATGAGGACTGGGATATGATGATCGCAACGAATGTCACCGGGGCATTTAACTGCACCAAAGCGGTACTTCCCACCATGCAATCCCAGAAATCCGGGCTTATCATATATATTTCTTCAACCAGTGTGAAGACTCCCGACGTCTCCGGAGTTTCCTACCAAGCTTCGAAACATGCGATTACTGGATTGGCCCATGGTACATTCGTTGAACAAAAGGAGCACGGCATCAGAACAACCATCATTTACCCGGGTCTTTGCGATACTCCGCTAGTATTGAAGCGACCCGTTGAAACTCCGAAGGATGTTCTGAGTAAAGCACTCCAACCACAGGATGTCGCCGCGGCCTGTTTGTATGTGGCCACAACAAACCCACGTTCCCGAATCGCGGAACTGGTTATGCAGCCAGCAGCGCTGTAACCAATTTTCAAATCAAGAGAACCAACCTAGGTATCCAAGGCGCGTTTACCTTCGTTCACCCTCGACGCTTTTCAGCCCGTCGTGTATGCAGTTCCTATGAAAAGAATTCTTATTTGCGCTGACGGAACGTGGAACTCACCTGAAGACGAAGGAGCCACAAATGTGATTCGGTTCTCGCGATCGATTTCACCCCGCGACCGTTCCGGAAAGAAGCAGATCGTATTCTACGATTGGGGTGTCGGCTCAGACCGGAAGAAACTCGCGGGCGGCGTCTCGGGGGTTGGTATCGATAAGAACATCATGGATTGTTATCGGTTCATCGTTCACAACTATGAGCCGGGCGATAAACTGTATTTCTTTGGATTTAGTCGTGGGGCTTATACCGTCCGTTCACTCGGTGGATTCATTCGCAACTGTGGCATTTTGAAACCTGAGTTCGGTGAGCGTATACCCGCAGCCTACGATCACTACCGAAAACGTCAGCCGAGTACGAGTCCCGATCACAAGTCTTCAAAAGTCCTTCGCGAAAAGTATGCCTGGGAAGACAGAACCAACATCGAATTCCTAGGAGTATGGGATACAGTTGGAAGCTTGGGAGTACCTATCACTTTCTTTGGACTCCTGGAGCATGCGGAATACCTGTTTCATGACACGTCGCCGAGTAGTATCATTCGCTGCGCTAGGCATGCCATGTCGATCGATGAATGCCGCAAGGATTTTCCCGTTACCCGGTGGGATGAGAAGCCCGGTATCGATCTAAAAGAAGTTTGGTTCGCCGGAGTCCATAGCGACGTCGGAGGGGGCTACACCGATGACAATCGCCTCTCTGAAATACCAGCGACCTGGATTGCACGAGAAGCCGGAAAACGGGGTCTCCTATTTGAAGATCGGCTACTCGACGGGTTATCGGACACACCATCCGCACCTCAGCACAAACAACCGACTGGCATCTACAAAATTCGCGGTAAACGGTATCGGAAACTTGAGGAGAACGACTTGGTGCATGTATCGGTCAAAGAACGGCATCGACGCCTCGGGAAACGGTGGAGATCCCCCAGTTTCCGAAAGTATTTTAAAGCACTGTCCGAAGACTGGGACAACGCGAGCTTGGAGGAGTGAGTGATTAGTATCGCGGCTTCAGAATGTTCTTTCCATATCGCGTATTAAGAGCTTGGCCCATCGAACGTTTCCGAGTGTTGATCAAAGCATCACCTTCCTCTTTCCGTTATGCCTAACGTGACCGCGAAGTGCCGATAGAGAACCTAGTTACTCGGTCAGCCATTTGTTATCTTCCCTCAACCTGATCGTTCCTGCATGCGCAGCTTTCGCGTCCAACTCTGAAAGCGTAAAGCGCACACTCATAATATAAGGCTCCTCGTGCTCCGTCCAATGTCCGTAGGTAACAAGGACGAACGTCCCGTCAGGCAGTACTTCCACTCCCGGATAAGTCGTATCGTACCCTTTCTTATTATCCATCAATCGAACGACATACTCGCCGGGGGTTCCATCCACCAAGTCTTCCCAGGTTCCCACCCACCCGGCCCAGTCTCCATTGGTCGGCATTTTTCCGACATCCTTCTGACTATCTTGAAATTTGAATTCAACGGTGGGCGTCACACCTCTAAACGAAATAAACAATCGTCCGTCAGGACCATATTTACCGGTATGACGATCACCCGTCAGCGTAATGGGTAACTCACGTGGCGCTGTCCAAGTCTTCCCCTCGTCACTGGAGAATATAATATGAGAGTTCTTTTTACGCCGGTTCTCGCGAAGCAGCACAGCCAATTGTTTTCCGTCGGGAGATCGAATGACTCCGGGTTCGCATAAATGAATTTCAGAAGAACTGAAAATGGCTTCCGGCTGCCCCCAGGTGAGCCCACCATCTTTCGATTCTGTCTGGTAGAGCGTCATAACCGTCGGATCCATCCGCTTGCTACCTTCTCGAATGAAACGCCCATCATCGTGAAACAGACTGACATAATAACCGGGGCTGTTCCTAACCGGGAAGTGACAACCCATGGTTACGATTCCGCCAAAATCTCCAATCGGAGCCAGTTCGGACCAGCTTCTTCCCTCGTCCTCCGATACCGACATTCGGATCGGGTACAAACCAGAAAACAGGATGAAGCGTTTCTTCCCCTGAGCATCGGTAACACGGTGGAGCGTCGGCACCTCTTTCGAAGTCAACCACGACTCGGGTGTAGGTAAACGGGCTGACCAGGTTAAACCTCCGTCGGTCGATCTTTTATAGACCAAGCCGCCTTTACCATGGCCTTTCGGATAAACCGTAAGAATGGTCCGACCGTCATCCAGCAAACAGGTGCTCGGATGCCCGAGGTATTGGCCCGCTTCTCGATCCACTAGAATCTGCCGGTAGTAATCGTGAGCAAGGTCGATAAAGGGAATCACATTCGAACGACTGCCTTGAGCCTTCATCTCCAATGAGGGAATAACTAGACAAATAACCATGACCAGACCCACTGATTTTGAAATCACCATAACCAACAATTAAGAAAATTGCCTAAATTAGAGAAGCGTAAAGCGATCTATTATCTGAATTGTATTCAATCCAAGCAGGAATCCACCCCACCCCTTTCTAAAAATAGTAAAGCCAGGACCCAGCCAAAACCATTTAGTGGTTTTCTTTCCGCAAATCGCTAAGTAGCGTTCACAGAATCTTCCCTGTAGAACTACTACCCACTATGTTCAGAGCGTTACTCACCATCCTTCTTTGCTTCGTGCTTACTAATACCAGTTTCGCTCAAGAGAGCGATCTACCTCCCGGCTCCATGTTGCTACCGGAATCGGCGTTGCCGGGCTACGAGTCGCAAGTCGACCACCGCGGATTGATCACGAACATAGACAGAGAAGTCATTGAACTGGGGCGAAAAACCTATCAACAGATCTGCCACAACTGTCACGGCGACATTAACCTTCCGGGGTCAATTCCAAATTCGATGCGATTCGGCGAGGGCGTATTTCAACATGGGAACGATCCTTTCACGATGTATCAAACGATCACCCGCGGCTGGCGGCTCATGGCTCCTCAGACCCAGCTGGTCCCGCGGGAAAAGTACGCGACGATCCATTACATCCGTTCACACTTTTTGAAGGAGAATAATCCCGATCAGTATTTCGAAGTGACTGAAGGTTATTTGGACACATTACCCACTGGAGATTCAGTCGGGCCAATGCCTGTCCGGCGGACACCGTGGAGTGATATGAACTACGGTTCCTTTTTGATCGGGACTCTTGAGATAACTCCGGGAACCCCTGAACTCTACAAATGGCCCGAAGGGGAAACATCAGGTTTTGTCGAGCCCGAGGCCAATATTCCCTACAAGGCAATCTCCGTCCGACTGGACCCCGGTGAAGGTGGCATTTCAAACGGAAACACCTGGGTTGCTTTTGAGCATGATACCTTACGCCTTGCCGGCGCTTGGACGGGAGAAGGATTCACCAACTGGCAGGGAATCAACCACGATGGCAAACATTGGTACTGGCCACGCACGGTTGGACAACCGCTTTTCGAAACCAAAGACGTTCCCGGGTGGGCCAACCCGCATACCGGCTCGTTTGAGGATGCCCGCTTCGAGGGCCTCGACGGACGCCTCTTTGGTCCCCTTCCCAAAGACTGGGGTCACTACCGGGGACTTTACCGCCATGGAGACCGTACCGTAATTGCTTATACAGTTGGCACTGCCGACATTCTAGAGAGTCACGATTTATCGGACGACGGGAGTATTCTGCGCATTCTCAATATTGGGAAATCCAGGAAGGACTTGAAGGTGAGGCTCGGCAACGCCGGAACGTCGGTTGGGGTACTCGGTAAGCATTCCATCTCACTCTCCGAAGAAGCGGGTTTCGTAACTGCAGCTATTCCCGCAAGTGCGACTCCGTTGAACGTAGCATTTATCTACGGGGACTCCGACGCCTCGATATCCTCTGCTGACCTTGATCTTACCCCGCTCACCCAAGGGGGTCCCTCTCAGTGGTCGCAAGCAG
>CALGUT010000354.1 GCA_937920335.1 uncultured Opitutales bacterium | reverse complement strand
GTGTTGGGTGGGTAAGACTACATCCAGGGGCGTTCCCCGATGGCTCTCCATCCCTACTGATTTCCATGGGCCAACACGGTGGCGGATTATTTGTGCTCGATGTCGACCTTGAGACAGGACACTGCAAACAGTTCGGAACCAATTGGGATGAAGCAGCTTTAGCACCCGCCAGTTATCGCAGCCCGGATACAGGTATCCATTATGTAGGGTCAGCCTACGCGGGTCACCTCCACCGGTATGACCCTTCTCATCCGGAGCGGGGACTGGAAGATCTAGGGCCCATAGATCCGGACCTCGCGACCTTCTCGACCGGTATCGCCGAGGGACCTGACGGTAAGATCTACGTGGGCGCCTATCCAGGTGCATGCCTGTCAGTCTTCGATCCTAAGACCGATACCTGGACCCGCCATGGACGAATGGATGAAGTTGATAAATACTACCGAGTGGTGGTCGGCGATGATGGTACTATAGCTGGACAGATATTCAGTACGCATTGGCGCGTTGTAGTGTTCGATCCAAAATCAGGAAAGCCCCACCGAGTGGGTCCGCACATCGTTGAACCGGTCAAAGCAAAGCTAAAATATCGATTTTATAAGGGTACCGACGGACTTCTTTACCTGGACAGTTTCGATGGCGCTTTCCGTATTCAAGGGTTGGAAGCCCATCCCATTAAAGTAACAGACCTCCCGTCTGAGATGCCCGGTATTGAAGCGGCTTATACAAACGGCTACCAGAGTTTGCCCACCCTATCCGACGGTCGAACCATCGAATGGGCCGACCCTGATTCTATAGACTTTCGAAAGCTGAGAATCAAAACACCTGATCGGCCCGAAGCAGACCACATTATCACACTAGACTGGGAGGGTGGCGGCTCAGAACTCTGGACCCTTCACCTCGGGCCCGACGAACGCATTTACGGAAGCAGCATGCTACCAGAGCGTTTTTTCGGAATTGACCGCGATGGAAGTAACAGCGTAGACCACGGCCAGGTCAGTCTCTCCCTCGGTGAAGGCTATTCGATGACCAACCTAGACAATGGAGTGATCGCGATCGCCTCTTACCCCAAGTCAAGGATCTCACTCTATGACCCCCGGCTACCCTATCGATTTGGAACGGGTCCTGGATCCAACCCTCTCGACATAGGTCGCATCGATGATGTTGGTGACCGGCCCCACGCCACTATCACGACTCCGGATGGACGTATCTGGGTAGCCTCCGCACCGCAGTACGGCTTGATTGGCGGAACCTTATCCTGGCTCAATCCCAAGACACTGGATCGAAAGAGCTTTCGGGATGTGCTGACCGACTGTTCCCCCTTCTCTCTTCTATGGTTACCAGACCTCGAACGGATTCTAGTTGGCTTTATAGTGGAACCGGGCACGGGACGGGCTGCCCGAGCAAAACGAGGCGGATTTGCACTCTGGGATCCGGTCGCAGACGAGGCTACCTACATTGGTGACTTCGAAGATCCCGAGCTCTCTGGCGTGGTGTCACTAGCACATGCCCAAAATGGATTAGTCTATGCAATCAGTGGCCGCAATCCTCGACTCATTACTCACTACAATGCGGAGCCCTCACCTAGTCGCCTACTACTCATCAACCCCGCCAACCAATCAGTCGTAGATTCGGCCATCATCCCAGAGTCATACGGACCCATGCCGTTCGAGTCCGCCAACACCTTGCGCAGAGATTCGGACGGAACCCTTTATGGGACCACTTCTCAAACCGTCTTTCGGATCACACCTGGCACAGTCGACTTCGAACCGGTCGCCAGAATCACCGACGGTGATGCCAGCGTAATAGGACCTATACACGATGGTGAATTGTTCTTCGCTACAATCTACCGTCTACGCAAACTGCTATTGCCACAGTAGAGTAGGCAGAAATCGTCCTTTTAATTTGCACGAAGGTCAAAGACCTCACGCCATCTCGGCCATTACTTTTTCAATGAGACGCTTGGTCGCATTGATACCCACAACCGGATCCATACCGTGGCCTTCGAACTCAATACCGATGGTGCCGCGGTATCCGCTGTCTTTAACGATCTTGAGCATACGCCGAAAGTCGACATTGGTTTCGTTGCCATCGTCGTCAAAATCTTTGGACTTGGCGCACACGATCTTGGCCCACGGCATCATCTCTTCTACACCGAGGTAGGGATCGTACTCCTTAAAGTTTTGAAAATCAGGAAGCGTCCCGCAGTTACCTAGGTCGACTGCTTTCATAACATCGGCAACCCATTTGCCGTTACCGGAATGATTCCCATGATTTTCCACTACGATGGAGAGTCCGTCGAATTCTTTTTGCGCAACCTCGCAGAGCGCTCGGAGCCCCGTAATTGCATGCTTCTTCTGCTCATCAGGATCCCCCGGCGAGCGAACATCCACGCGAATACATTGACCGCCAAGAATATTCATCGCCTCAAGCCAAGGTCGATAGCCTTCGATCGCAGCCGCTCGAATGGCGGGATCAGGAGAATCCAGCGCGGGTTTACTGCGGCACAGAATCATCGTATTCGTTGCCCCCAGATCGTCCGTACGGCTACGAAGCTTCCTGAAATACGAATTATTACCCGTCTTATCCTCCATGT
>CALGUT010000353.1 GCA_937920335.1 uncultured Opitutales bacterium | reverse complement strand
AAACCCATAAAAGAAATAACGAGAATCCCGTGTTCACAAAACTCAGGGCACATCAAGTTTCTACCAACCACGGAGTTGAGAACGAGTGACTTGTGCGTCGGGGGTTTATCAGTTACTCGTTAGGCTGATAAAGTTATTTCACGTTTAAGAGCGATAGACACTGCGTAACCTTACATTTATGAAACAGATATCATTTCATTTACTTCTTGTCGCATCTCTTGCCGGATCACTGTTCGGCCAAGCAAGGCCTAATGTCGTTTTTATTGTCTGCGATGATCTGAATACCCACGTTTCTACATCGGATTATCCCTACATAAATACGCCAGCATTTGATAGTCTCGCTGAAACAGGGATGACGTTTAAACGGGCTTACTGTCAGTACCCGGTGTGTGGACCGTCGCGGGCTTCGTTTTTGAGTGGTCTGTATCCTCAATCAACTGGAATTACAAACAATAGCACGGACATTCGTAATGAAAGACCGGGCACGGTCTCCATGCCGCAGGCTTTTAGAGAACAAGGTTATTGGACAGCTGTTACCGGAAAGATTTTTCACAATTCGAAAACGGATCCAGGTGAAGCTGTGTGGGACGAACAAACGTTTTTTTGGAACGATGAAATGCCATTGGAGAAACAAGCTCGCGAGGAGTTTGAGGCAATACATGGTTCGATTGATGATCGAAAGAACCGCCAGCTTTGGAAGAACTTTCTACTTAAGTATGCGCCGCAGACAATGAATCAGACACCAGGTTGGGGGCCCTCGGGATTGACCGATGCTGAACACCGGGATGGTAAGAATGCAGCGCAGGTTCGCGAATGGATTGAAGCTGGGAGTTTTGGGGATGATCCTTTCTTCATGGCAGTTGGTATTCACAAACCGCACATACCGTTTCTCGCTCCTGATAAATATTTTGAGATGTATCCGAAAAAGGACCTCAAGTATGGATATACGCCTTCCAACTTTTGGGACACTGCTCCGAGGTCTGCGATTTCCAAACGGTACGAAGGATTTGGTTTTGAGCTCGGAGTTGAGAACGAGGATTTAAGGCGCGAATACATGCAAGCTTACCATGCCTGTGTATCGTTTATTGACGCCCAGATCGGTTCAATCTTTGAAAGCCTGAAAGAAAATAACTTGTGGGAGGACACGATTGTTGTGCTCACGTCTGATCACGGTTATCATCTGGGAGAACATTTTCTGTGGGGTAAAGTGACCTTGTTTGAAATGTCTGCTCGCGTTCCTTTGCTCATACGAGTTCCCGGTAAAACGAAAGCCAACACGACCTCGGATGGGTTGGTAGAACTGATCGACCTGTTTCCTACACTAGCTGAATTATGTGGAATCACCACGCCTTCGGATTTACAAGGACAAAGCCTGGTGCCTTTGCTGGAGAATCCGTCTAGGCCGGGAAAAGAGGCGGTTTACACCGTTGTTAGTCGGGGCAAACAGTTGGGCAAAGCGATTCGGACTAAACGGTGGCGTTACGCGCGCTGGCCAGATGGTGAGGAACTCTACGACCTGGTGAATGACATTGAGGAACACAAAAACCTGGCAAAGAATCCCACGTATGGTTCTGAGTTGAAACTGATGCGAGACTACTTGGACCAGTGCGAAGCCAAAGCAATTGGAGCGCGGCTGTTCTGATTCAAAGAAGTCGATTGCAGTCCTTGTAGGTAAGACCTGTTCATTCTGTGAGTGAGGTAGTCTATGTATCGGCTTTGATGGCAACCTGCGTCGCGGCATTAGTTCGTTTAAGAAGAAGTAGCGTTAGCAAAAAAAGGAGGAGGTTTTTCACCGTTGCTGAAACAATAAGGCGACTTCGCTCAGAAACAAGATGCTTATAACAAAGCTGTCAGAATGAAACCTCAGCCGGTTGCGATACTCGTAGTACGGATTGCTGGCCAGAGATCTCCTTCCAGAGAACCCGGATCTCGTCGACGAGTCGGGATTTCTCTGGTGTATCTTCGTGGATGAGAATGAGGATGCGAGTCCCGTTGCGTCTTGGTTGTTGATTGGGTTTTACACTCCATTGTCCGGTTCCTTGGATTAGGGTGAGTCCTTCCGGAAATCGAGGAGTAACGATATTATCGATATAGTTCTCCCATCGGGTGTCGATTTTGCCGTCATGGGGAAGTCTTCCGGCACCATAGAATAGCTCAGTTCGCACCCAGGTCGTTTCGTTTAGTTCAATGCTTTGCGAGTTCTTGTCAGTCGAGATCCTCTGTGCGTTGATGTTAATAGTCCAGGCTAGCCCGGCGATAAAGATCGCAGCGGCGATGGCTGTGAATGGTCGTGTTGATAAGAAAATTAGAGCCTTCATGAGAAGAGCAGAATACTATTTTTTGTCCATGACAAGGCCGCTTGAAGTGGGAGAGGAAGTAAATCCTGATCCACATCCTAATCGGTTCGATCCTTCAGCAATTTCATCACTACAGCTAGCTAGAGGCCTTGGAAGTCTTTAAGGACGGGGAAGCCATTTGGATTCTCGGGTAGGTCATCTCTTGCGATCAGGCCGACTTCTAGTCCGGCTTCAAATGCGGCATCAAGCTCTGGAACCATATCAGAAAGAAAAAGTATTTGATGGGTGGATACGTTGAGTTGATCTGCAATAACTCTATAGCTACTTGCTTCGCGCTTGGAACCGGTTGTGGTGTCAAAGTAGCCTGACAATTGGTTGGTTAGATCTCCGTGGATGGTATGTCCGAAAAGGAGCTTTTGAGCAAGGACGCTTCCGGAAGAGTAAATGCATACCTGTTTGTCAGCGGTCGTCCAACGTTGAATGGCGGGCGCAACATCGTCGTAAAGGGTCGCTTTCAATTCACCAGTGTTATAACCCTCTTTCCAGATGAGTCCTTGGAGTGCCTTTAGTCCTGTGGCCTTGCGGTCTCTGTCCATGAGCCAAAGAGCGAATTGCGAGGCACCGGCTGCGGTGGGGCTCCATTCAGGAAGACCGGTTTCTTTTTCTGTAGCATGATCGGCCTCCAGAATTTCTATCGCTTTGCGGACAGCGGTAGATTCGAAATGCTGATCCACAAATGACTCCATCTGCGCACGCGCGAACGGAAACAGCGTTTTGTAAACGAAATCTATTGGGGTAGTCGTTCCTTCTATATCAAGTAGAACAACCTTTACTGAGTCAGTAAGTGAAGTCACTCAGTCTAATTCGATCCAATGAATGAGGGGCCTAGGCAGACTTCGAGGAAATTGGCTTCCTTGCCACTTTCTGAATAGTGGGGAGTCCAACCGGAAGGGTCCTGAAAAAGGCGAATCGCTTTGATGGTGCGATCCTGGCACAGATCAAACCAATGGAGGGTTCCACGAGGGACACGTATGTAGTCTCCTGCCGCGACTTCCAGAGCCATGACTGGTTGATCTTCTCCAGGATTGAAGTGGAAGACTCCTGTTCCATCGATGATGAAACGGACTTCGTCCTCGTCGTGCCAGTGTTCGCTGCTAAACTTTGCGAGCATGGCATCGAGTCCTGGTGTGTCAGATTGCACGGCGATAACGTCAGCCGTTACATAGCCGCCTTCTTCTTTGGCGCGTTCGATATCGGATCGGTAGGCCTCGAGGATCTGATCGTTCGTCGGGTTTTCAGGAAGCTCATGATCCGTCTTCCAAGCACCGTAATCGATGCCAATCGTTTTTAAATGTTCTTGGATATCTTTCCTTTCGGAAAGGACTTTGTCCTCAGCGGGTATACGTAATAAAGCCATGCCGGTAAGCTAATTATTGAGTTAGTTCTGTAAAGCGCGATTTGTATGTAGGCGTCCATACACTTCAAATAGAAATTCGAATATTTCTACGTGTCGGCGTGCTTCAGCAACGTTGGAGCCCCAGGTATAAAGACCGTGGCCGCGGAGTAGAAATCCATGTATGTTTGGCTGTTTTCGCATACGAGCGCTTACTTTTCGAGTCAGTGCCGGCATATCCTGAGAATTTTCGAATACCGGGACAATTTCTTCGTGTGTATGAGTTTTTACACCTTGCAGACCCTTGAGCATCTCGAAGCCTGTTAGTTTAAGGCTCGA